>JALHPA010000180.1 GCA_022842745.1 Pirellulales bacterium | reverse complement strand
CCGGTACAACGGCTTCCGGTCACATTCCCCAGGTTCGTCCCATGCTATTCGAAGTCTGTCTGGAGTCCGCCGAATCGGCCAAGGCCGCCCAAGAAGCCGGCGCCCACCGCGTCGAACTATGCGCCGCCCTGCGCGAAGGGGGCCTGACCCCCAGCGCCGGCGCCATCGCGGTCGCCCGGCGAGCGATCTCGATCAAGCTGCACGTCATTATCCGCCCCCGTCCCGGCGATTTCTGCTTTTCGCCGTTGGAGTTCGAGTGCATGCGGCACGACATCGACCTCTGTAAACAACTCGGCGCGGACGGCGTCGTCATCGGCCTGCTCACCCCCGCAGGCGACGTCGATCTCCCCCGCACGCGCGAATTGGTCCAGCTCGCCCGCCCCCTGAGCGTCACCTTCCACCGGGCCTTCGACATGGCCCGCGATCCGGTCCAGGCACTCGAATCGTTGATCGAACTGGGAGTCGACCGGATTTTGACCTCCGGCCAGGAGAGCTCTGCCCTGGAAGGAATGGAACTCATCGCCGCACTCATCCGCCGTGCGGCCGGCCGGATCGTCGTGATGCCTGGCGGCGGCATTCACGAGCGCAACATCGCCCGCATCGCCGCAGGCACAGGCGCTCAAGAAATCCACATCGCCGCCATGCAGTCCCTTCCCAGCCGCATGGAGTTCCGCAATCCCCGCTGCTACATGGGGGGCGAGCTCCGCCCCGACGAATTCAGCTTGTCCGCTACCGACTCTGCCCGGGTCCGCGCCATGATCGCCGCCGTGGGTTAATCTCCGCCCTTACCAATCCAGCGGCCGGTTCAACAGCGAAGACTTCGAGGTTCCCCCACCCCGTGGCGACGGCGGCCGGATCGCGTTCGGCGCGCCCAAAAAAATCGGCGACCGCGGCGCCGGTCCCCCCCGAAAGCCCCGCGCCGGCAAAGGCCCCGGATCGATCTTGCCAAACTGCGGTTCGTTCACGATCAGCCGCCCTGGATCGATCGGATTCAAAATGGGGTTATCCACCCGCGCCCGATTCGCTTCCAGCTCCCCCGGATCGATCGAGGAAAGCGTCAACCGCCCTGGGTCGAACACTGGCTCCGCCAAAGGGGCGATATTCAATCGCTCGATCGGCACGAAATTCGGCAGCGAATAGGGAACGACGGCCGGTCCCGGGTCGATCGAATTCATCCGCAGCCGATCGATCCGCAACGGCTCGATCTGCGCCGGCGGGAGACTCAGTCGGTCGATCCGCAGCGCCCTGGGGTCGATGTCCGGCCGCGGCAAGTTCCCCACGCTCAACCGCCCAGGGTCGATATCCGCCGCGGGGGATTGCCCCATCGCCATTTGTCTCGGGGAGATCCCCAGCCCGATTCCACACACCACCGCAAATATCGTCGTCCATCGCGTTAGCATAGGCACATTCGTTTCCATTCGCACAACCGTTCGCCGCTGCGGCGCGTCCCCGATTTCCGGTCCTGAATATCCCTCCGCTCCTAAATCCGCAGCGCAACCCTAGCACATATTCCCTTCCCCGTTCGCCGCAGCGCGTCCGTGGCCCTAGTTTCACCTTCCGCTGGACCTCCCAATTATTCTCCCGCTTGCTTCCGGCGTTTGACCCGTCCCCCCCAAATCGTAGAGTTGCTACGCGGTCAATCGGACCGCATGCGCCGAGGCGCCGGGCAATTCCTTTCCGGCTCTCCCCATATCGAGGATGCATCATGGCAGACGTCGCAACGGACAACCTGTTGGCCCGCCTTGCTGGCCAGGGGGCGGAAGCTGGAAACGATGCCTGGGCCGCAATCGCCGCCCACGAGCCGGATCACGCTACCGCCCGCGCGGCCGCCGCCGAAGAACTCGAACGAGAACGGCAGGCCAAGCTCAACCAGCTTCTCGGGCGCATCGCCAAGATCACCGGCGGCAACAGCGTCCCCGCCGCGGCCTCGACTTCCGCGCATCCATCGCGGATGCGGGACTCGGAACCGGAATCGTTCCATCCCGTTGGCCAGACCTCCCCCAGCCGGTCCACCGAGGACGAATTCTATCCGGCGGAGCCTTCCTCCCTGCACGACGCCCAATTGAGCGATAGCGAAGTCGAGGAACTAGCGCTCAAGTACCTGCTGGGCCGCGGCGACGCCAGCGGCCGCGACATCGCCGAGCAGGTCAAGCTCCCCTTCGTCCTCATCGACGAGCTTTTGCGCCAGCTCAAGCACGACCAGCTTGTGTTCCATCGCGGCGCGGCCCCCATGAACGACTACCAGTTCGGTCTTACCGACAAAGGCCGCGAACGGGCCCGCCGGCTGATCGAGCACTGCACCTACTTCGGCGCTGCCCCTGTCTCGCTCAGGGACTACATCCAATCCGTCACGGCCCAGTCCCTCACCCGCCAGCATCCCACCACCGAAGACCTCAGCCGCGCCTTCGACGATCTGCTCATCAACCCCCGCATGCTCTCGCGCCTCGGCCCCGCCGTCAATTCCGGCCGCGGCCTGTTCCTCTACGGCGCGGCCGGCAACGGCAAGACCAGCATCGCCGAGCGCGTCACCAAGGCCTTCGGCCAGTTCATTTGGATTCCCCGCGCCATCGGCGTCGACGGCGAAATCATCCGCCTCTTCGATCCCAGCCATCACGACGAAGTCCCCCTGGAAACGTCCGGCGGCCTGCTCGACCCGCGCAAAATCGACAAGCGCTGGATCCGCATCCGCCGCCCCACCATCGTCGTCGGCGGCGAGTTGACCATGGAAAACCTGGAGGTCACCGTCAACAGCGGCTCCGGCATTAGCGAAGCCCCGGTCCAGCTCAAAAGCAACTGCGGCACCCTGGTGATCGACGACTTCGGCCGCCAGAAAATGAGCACCGACCAGTTGCTCAACCGCTGGATCGTCCCCCTGGAAAAGCGTTTCGACTTCCTCAATCTCGCCAGCGGAAAGAAAATCCAAGTTCCCTTCGATCAGCTCATCATCTTCTCCACCAACCTCGAACCCCGCGACCTGGTGGACGAAGCCTTCCTCCGCCGCATCCCCTACAAAATCGATGTCGTCGATCCCACCGAGGAGGAATTCCGCTCCCTGATGCGCATCATGGTCGAAAAACTCGGCTTCGACTACGAACAGGAACCGATCGACTACCTCGTCCAGAAGCACTACAAGGCCGCCAAACGCCCCTTCCGCAACTGCCAGCCCCGCGATCTGCTCCTCCAAATCCGCAACCACTGCCACTACCAAAACCTCCCCCCCCGCCTGACCGCCGAATACTTCGACCTGGCCGCCGAAAACTACTTCGCCGTCATGTAGACTGCCGCGACCGCCGAACGACCCCGTTACGAAATCTTGTCGCCAACCAGACGTTCGGACCCGTTCCAGGTCCCTTCCAAGTGCGTGCCGCCTGCCCCGGTTGATCCTTTGAGAACCTCCAGGCTTCCGGTGGCCGACCAGCAGATGCTGATCTGCGACGTCTGGAAGAACCAGTAGCCCCGCCCTTCCGGGTTCGACAGCGGCCGGTCGAAGCGGGTTGGCGGCTTCTTCGTGTAGCCTACGCGGCCAGCCTTATCGAAGAAGTAGAAGTAGTCCGTTCCTCGCCACGCGACCCGCCACCATCCCAGGATCGCAGAACTCGGATTGATCGGCGGATCGTCCCGTCCAAAATGAATCAACGTCACCAGGGGATGGTCCTCGGATGCGGAGGCTTTCCAATCCCCTTTGAGCGTTGGATGGGAGGGATGGTTTGCCCAGGTATGCATGGCAATCTGTGCATTGCCCATGTACACCACGCTGTGATGATGATTTCCTCCCTTGGAGTAGATGATCACGTCCCCCACCTTCATCAATCCGGCTTTCAAGATCGCCTCGGCCAATCCGGCCGATGTTGTTTTCGCGAGCGTCTTCGTGTCCGCCAAGCCGCGCAGGCTATTGAATAGCGTAGGAACGCCGGCCGTTTCGACATGGATTCCCCCTGCCGCAAGAGACTGTGTCACAAAATGGGCGCAGTCGTTCAATCCGTGGTACTCCGGTTTCTGACCGGTCACCTCCGGATTGAGGCTGTTCTTGTCGGCCAAATCGAACCAAGAAGCGATCATTTTTCGCTCCGGGTAGGAGGACGCGTCCATTTGCCCCGTCTTAACCTTCGCCACCTCCGCCGGGGGAATTAGGTACAAGCCTTCCAGCGCGCCGAACGTCGGATCGGCGTATTGCAGAAACGCCGCCGACCAGTCCTTCTTCGTCGCCTGTTTGTGCTTGGCCGCCTGAGACCGGGTGTCGATCGCCGCGTAGTAAACCCATACAATTCCGTCGCCGCACGGCACGGCCCAATGATTGTCCACATAACCTTTGATCTGATCGCGGAACGTCGCCATCGGTCCTCCCCCAAAATAACGGTCGCCAGTCCAATCGCGTAAAGCGCTCGATCTCGCTCATGATCCAGCTTGGCGACAGCCAGGTCAATCGGACACGATTCAGCGCGCCCACCGTCCGCGTTGTCTCCAGATTCCCCGCCAGACCGCCTATAATGGCCACAGGTCGCGCAGCGACACCCCTGCCTCTGCGCCTCCCCTCCGGCCCTTCAACCATCCCCTGCCCCATGCGCCGCGTTCTGCTATCTCCGCGCTGCCGCGTGTGCGGGCAAAAATATCCCCGCTCGGCCCTCCGCTGCCCAAATTGCGGCCGCGCCACCGGCGTTCGCGTCCGCCTCCCCGATCACGTCCAGCCGTCGCTCGCGCCCGCCTCGGCTAACCAGGTCGAGTCCGGCGCCGAGGAATTCGCTCTGGCCCCCGCCGCCGAGCCTCCCCCCGAGGCCGCTCCCCGCTTTCAGCTCCCCCCGCCCGATCCACCCCCCCCCCGCATCCCCTGACCCTCGCCCGGCGGTTTTCCCTTGCCGACCTGATGATCGGCGTCACCGTCGTCGCCGTCTGTCTGGCCATCGGCCGAGTATCGTCTGCCGCCGGGACCATCCTGTTCCTGCTATGCATTCCCACCTTCGTCCGCACGCTGGCCGGAATCACGCTCAGCCGCGGACTCGGCCGGGTCATCCGCTCGCAAGACGTGTTCGTCCTGGCGGTCCAATCGCTTGCTTTCTCGTGCGTTGCATTAGTCGCCGGCTTCGTGTTCCACACGTTTTTCATCCTTTTTCTGGCAACAGTCTTGCACCTCCTCGGCCCCACAGCGATTCAAATTATCTCCCTCGTCGGCCTGTTCCTCACCGTCCTGCTCATGACCGTCATGGTCCTGGTCCTCTGGCCCGTCCAAGAGAATTAAACGCCGCGTCGCGAGAAGCTCCATGCCAGGTTCCCCCTCCGACCCGCCGGCGTTTCCCCCCCACTGCCGAACGGCAAATGCCCGGACGCCTCTTCTTCGCTTCTCCCTGGCCGATCTGCTATTTGCCGTCGCGCTCTTCGTTCCATTTTTGGCAATCTGGACGAACGAACCGGTGCAGGCGACGGCCTGGTACCTTCTCAGCGTTCCCACCTTTGCTCGCGTACGAGCAGGAATATCCTATCAATGGAACGCGAGTTTGGCGATTTCGCCCTTTGGAGTGTTGGGACTCGTCCTGGAAACGCTCTTTTGTTCCATTCTGAGCCTGATCCCCGGACTGCTTCTCCTGCTGATCTTCGTGCTCTTTCTCAGCCCGTTCGCGTCGTTGTACTCCTGGGCCACAAACTCCGTTGTCGAATTGCCTCCTCTGGTCGTGGTCGCCCTGCTTCCGACGGCGCTTATTCTGGCCTGGCTAGTCCTCCTCCTGTGGCCCGTCAACCGCGTTCCGCTCTCCCCTCCGTGGACGCCGGCGCCCCGTTTTTCCCTAGCCGACTTACTGCTTGGCACGGCTCTCGTGGCCGCCTGCCTCGGTCTGTGGCAAGCGGAATCAGTCCCGGCATCGCTCCTGTTCTTGCTCGTAGTTCCCACCGTCATCCGTGCCCGAGTGGGAATGGCAAAGAAGCGGTCCGACGGTGACCCGGTTTCGCTCTCGACACCGCTGGGACTGATCCTCGATTCGCTCCCCTGCGCCGCTCTGCTAATGATCCCCGCGATCTTCATCTACCCGCTGGTTTTCTGCGGGTTCATAGTGCTGTTCTCTGGAGAGCGCACCGGAACCGTGGGTCAAGGCAGCGCCTTGGCCGCCGTCATCGCCACGGCCCTCGTCCTGACCAAGTTGATTCTTCTTCTCTGGCCCGTCCGCGACCGATAACGGCCAATCCACCCCCCCTCCATGCCTGGGGGCCCCGCCCCTGGCCGCTCCGGGCG
>JALHPA010000179.1 GCA_022842745.1 Pirellulales bacterium | reverse complement strand
TGGACCGATGTAGCCCCGAGGCGCGTATGCCGGCCAGGCGAACCAATCCGGATTTCTTGAACGGCGTCCCGGAATTACTCCTGCTCAGACTGCTCTCGCGCCGGCCGATGTACGGCTACGAGTTGGTCCACTCCCTTAGAGCCGCGACTCACGGCGAGCTGGAGTTCGGCGAAGGCTGTATCTACCCGATCCTGCACCGACTGGAGGCGGAAAAGCTCCTCTCCTCTCGCCGAGACACGGTCGGCGGTCGGGTACGGCTGGTTTACAAGACGACGCCCGCCGGCATCCGCCGACTTAGCGAATCGATCACGGTTTGGAAGCGGATCACACAGTCCATCGCTGCCGCATTGCAGGACGACCACGATGCTTCCATCCAATTGGCGTGATGAAGTGAGTCTCGCGTTGTCCCGGCAGGGACTGCCGCGCGCTTATATTCGGCGGTTCATGGACGAACTGTCCGACCATTTCGAGGACCTTGTTCAGGAGAACGTCAGCATGGATGCGGACACGCTCAATTCACGTTTGGGATCGCCAGTCGAATTGGCGAATTGCGCCGGGAAGTTGCTCGGCCAACGCACTTACGCAGGAAAACACCCCTGGATCACGTTTGTACTCGCTCCCCTACCGGCCACCGCGCTGGTGCTGGTAGGACTCTGCATGGTTTTCCTCGGGGTGCTTTCCTCCGTCCCCGCGCAAGCCGCAGGCGAGCCGTTGTCCTTCTGGCAAGCGATGGCGCTCCAAGCCCTCGTCTGGGCACTGCGATATGCCCCATTCGCAATTGCCGCCACGATGTTCTGCCTACTTGCCAGGCGAGGCCTCCTGGCGCCTCGCTGGTCCCTGACCGCCTGCTGCCTGGTCTCGCTCTGGGCCGGACTTTTTGCCATCAGTCTCACGTTACCCACCGGCGCGCCCGGCAGCGGGTCGTTGGTCATGGGATTCTCGCTTCCCCCTGCAATCCAGCAACTTCCTCAGGCGCTTGCTCCGCTGGTTGTGTGGCTAGTCTTTCGCTGGCGCGACGCTCGACTTACCGGCGAACCGCTCGTCCCCCATCCGGGAACGTGACCCCGGCGACCGGCAAAGCGGGCCGATCCGCCCGCGCGGCTCCGAGAGATACTCACCGGAACAGTCCCTTCTGACCCGGCGATGATCTGCGGCCCCGCGCGGGTGGCCAGGGCGAAGAAAATGTGAAATGATGTTGCTTGTCCTACGGGGTTCTCGCGCGGCATTCGTTGCTGGGCTGGAATCGGGCGATCCGCTGATCGCCGCATCGCCTCGGAACCTGTCCAGATTCATTAGCGCCGCTTCTTTGCTCCTATGCCCTGGATCGCCGAAAAATCTCCCCGCGTCTCGCCCGACCGCATGGTCGAACTCATGGAGCAGACCGTCGCCCACTGCCGGCGGCGCCTGTGCGCCTCCCCCAAAAGCATTCTGCTGCTCCCCCCCGACATTACACGCATGCACTCCGGCGCAGGCAAGGTGACCGAAATCCTTTGGAACTTGCTCGCCCCGGAAGCCGAGGTCCACGTCATCCCCACCTTGGGGCAACACGTGCCGCACACGGCCGAAGAAAACCGCCAGATGTTCGGCGCGATTCCCCACGAGCGCATCCATCCCCACGACTGGCGCGGCGGCTGCGTGCGCGTCGGCGAAATTCCCGCCGACGTGGTCCGCGACGCCTGCGGAGGAATCGCCGACTGGCCGATTCCGGTCGATCTGAATCGAATGCTCATGGAGGAGCAATGGGATTGGATCATCAACATTGGCCACGTCGTTCCCCACGAGGTGCTCGGCTTCGCCAACCACAACAAGAACTACTTCATCGGCCTGGGAGGGAAGGACACGATCTGCGCCTCCCACCTCATGGCCGCCACCTGCGGAATCGAAAACAACCTGGGCAACCTCGTAACGCCGGTGCGGCACTGCTTCAATTGGGCGGAGGAAAAGCTGCTCTCCCACCTGCCAGACCTGTACATCCAACTGGTCCTCTCCCGCGACGCGAGCGATCAGCTTGTGACCACCGGCGTATTCGTGGGGGATGAGCTCGATACCTACCTCCAAGCCGCGATGCTCTCCCGCGAGCAAAACATCGCCACGTTCGACGAGCCTCTTACCAAGGTCGTCTGCGTGATGCAGGGAGACGAGTTCTTCAGCACCTGGGTCGCCAACAAGGCGATCTACCGCACCCGCATGGCCCTGGCCGATATGGGGGAGTTGATCATCATCGCTCCCGGTCTGAAGCGCTTCGGCGAGCAGCCGGAAGTGGATGCCTTCATTCGCAAGTATGGCTACGTGGGGTCTAACCGGGTCATGGAACTCTATCGCCAGAACGCCGACATGCAGGACCTCGCCCACGCCACGGCGCATCTCATCCACGGCTCCAGTGAGGGGCGATTTCGCATCACCTACGCCCCCGGCCAACTCAGCCAGGAAGAGATCGAGTCGGTCAACTTCCGCTACCTCGATCTCGGCGAAGCCATGCAGCGCTTCGCACCGCAACATCGCCGCCAGGGCTGGAACGTCACCGACGATGGAGAGCGTTTCTTCTTCATCCCGACCCCCTCGGCCGGTTTGTGGTCCACCAAGAAAAAGCTCTACAATCGCCTTCACGAGTTCGCCCGCAAGACCTTTAACAAGCTATGACGCGCGGAGGCGGCCTACGCAACGCCGACCGCGAGAATCTGCCCATGCCTCGCACCATCCAGTTCGCCGTGTCCCTCCCGGCGCCTCCGCAACGACTCTACGCCATGTACCTCAATCCGGCCGAACACGCCGCCATCACCGGCGCCCCGGTCGAAATTGCCCCCCTCCCCGGCGCGCAGTTCCGCGCCTTCCAAAACGTGCTTTGCGGTACGATCCTGCAACTCGTTCCCGACCGCCTGATCGTGCAATCCTGGCGCTCCGCCAACTGGGATTCCGCCGCGTTGGACTCCACCCTGATTCTCAGCTTCTGGCCCGAACGAGACGGCGGCCGCATCGAGTTACTGCATGCCAACGTCGCCGACGAGGATTTCGCCGGCGTCAGCCAAGGCTGGGAGAAATTCTACTGGGCGCCTTGGCGCGCTTATCTGGCCCGACAGTGAACGCCTCGAATCACCGGCCGTCCGCACAGGCGCTCCCAGCCGCTCACGGCGCCTGATGGCTTGCGGCCACCTCCGAATGCGCAAGGGCAGTGACGGGACGCCGCCCTGTCGGGCCGTTCAATAGCCAGCCGATCCAGGTGGGACGAACCGCGATCTGATACGTAATCAGCAACAAGCCGGTCACTGCGACGCAAATCAGCGAAAACTTCGCCGCGGCCGGTACCTCCCACGTCCGAATCCACGCCTGCATCAAAATCACCAGGGGCAGATGCGCCAGATACAGCCAATACGCTGAATCGGACAGGTAGCGGACCGTGCGATTCTCCCCTCCCAAATATTTGCGAAACAACCCGATCAGCCCAGCCGTCATCGCCCATGCGTAAACCACCTGAACCGCGCCGGAAATCATCGTCTGGCCTTCGGTCGCCATCTCATAGACCAGTGCCGCCGCCGCCAGCGGCAGTGAAATCCACCACCACCTCCCCAGCCGGCCTCTGCCGTCGTCGCTGTCGTAGTACAACGCGCCAAATGCAAAAAACAGCCCGTAGTACAGCAGCAAATGCGGCTGCGGCAGCAATCCCACCGATGTATCCGGGCCGAATCCCGGCGCGAACACTCCCATCAGCAACTGCGGAACCATTGTCAGCGGCGCCAGCCACAGCCAACACAACGGCGATGTCACAATGCCCTTCGGAACCGCCGGCAACCGCAGCACTTGCGCAAGACCGACTGCCCCCGCGAACAATGCCACCAACCAGCACAAAAACCACAAGAACCACAGGTGATGAAATACGGGAGTCAGAATCAGATGAAATGGCGACTCGAACCAATCCGACTCGATCAGGAATGATTCCGAGGTAAGAAACTCCCGGTACTGTTCCCGCCAGCCGGCGATACCCCTGCCCGACGACTCGCTGCTTAGCCGGCTGTCATTCCCCGCCAGCTTCTCCAATGCCGCACGGCATGCTGCCCGACCGCTCTCCAATTCCTCGGGATCGCGCGACGGCAAGCCCAAAGCGGCGGTAATGGCTGCCGTCGTTTCCTTGTCCGCTCGCGAGGAATCGCGAGCATTGTCCCCGCGGAATGCCCGCGCTGCGGGATCTGCCCCCCGCCTTACCAGCAATCGGATCACCGCCGGGTGCCCCATGAACGCCGCTCCGTGTACCGGGCGATATCCACCCTGGTCCGGCGCCTCGACGTTAGCGCCCGCATCGATCAGCGCCTCTGCCGCCGCAATGTCTCCGAACATCGCGGCCCAATTCAGCGGCGGAATTTTGAATTCCGGGTCCACCTCGTTGGGATCCGCGCCAGCACTCAAAATCCGCTTGAGCTCGGCCGGATCGCGCGTGCGAATCGATTCCACCACGGCCGAGCGGTCCGTGATCTGCGATCGGCGGTCCGACTCCTGCCGGGATCCGGTTTCGAACGCCCACTTCCCCGCCCACTCGAGCGCCGGAACGACGGTCACCAATCCCAGCAAGCACGGGACCAGCACCCGCAACGTCCGCTGCTTGACCAGCGCCGTCAGGCCGCGCCGTCGCCAAAGCATCATTGTGAAATAGCCGCTCACCAATATGAACAACGGCATCCGAAAGCCGTGGATCGCCGCAAACAGCCACACAAACCCCTCGTGCGTACGCGTATCCTGCACGGCCCAGGGAAACCCTGTGTACGATAGCGCCGCGTGCAGCGCAATTCCCAACAGCATGGCAAACGCGCGCAAAGCGTCCAGGTCGTGCCGCCGAGCGATGCCTGGACGGACATCATGGGACATGGGGGTGATTCCGTGAATAGGATACGAAACCGCCAAAGCTGCAACCGGCAGTTAGCGCGCCTCGCAGGAAACGACCTCTCTTCGGTCCGAATCCGCTCTGCGCGTTGTCATTTCTTTCCGCTGCCGCGGAGCATTAGAATCGAGTCGCCACACGCTGTCAAAGTCTGCCTGGACGTTGGCAGTATTCGTCCAACCTGGGAGTTTCCATGTCTTCGCCGCCGCTGGCCAAGGTCCAATCCGTTCCGCGCCAAATCGCTTGGCTCGTTCTTCTCCGCCTGCCCCTTTTCGGCTGCGTCGCACTTGCAACGCCGGAACTCTTTGGCCAACTCTCCCCGCTCCTCTCGCCACCCTTCCGCTGGAAGCTGTCTACCCCTCTCGTCGGCCCCGCCGATCGGCCCGCCGACCCCTGCGTCTCGATCAAGGATCCCACCGTTGTCTTCCACGATGGTCGCTGGCGCCTGTTCTGCACGATCCGTTCCCAAAAGCGCACCCATCAAATCGAATACCTCTCCTTCACCGACTGGAAGCAAGCCGATCGCGCCCCCCGTCACGTGCTCACCATCAACAACGGCTATTTCTGCGCTCCCCAGGTGTTCTACTTTCGTCCGCACAGAAAGTGGTACCTGCTCCACCAGATCGCCGACGAGAAAAACAAACGCCTGGCGCCCGCCGTCTCCACCACCACGGACCTGGACGATCCCAAGTCCTGGAGCACGCCAGTCCCTCTTTATCAAGAGCTGCCTGCGGACGGTCCAGGTTGGATCGATTTTTGGATCATCTGCGACAATACCCACGCCCGCCTCTTCTTCACCTCCCTGGATGGTAAAATGTGGCGCGCCGACGCCAAACTCGCCGACTTCCCGCACGGGTGGGGCCTGCCACAGGTCGTGCTCCAGGGGGACATCTTTGAAGCTAGCCACACCTACCGCGTCCGTGGCGAGCCGCCCTGGTACCTGACCATTGTCGAAGCCCAGGATCAAGATCGCCGCTACTACAAGGCCTATTCCGCCGACCGGCTCGATGGCGATTGGCGGCCCCTGGCCGACTCCCGCGACCGGCCCTTCGCCAGCCGAGACAACATTGCCCCCACCGACGGTCCACGCTGGACCGACAACGTCAGCCACGGCGAATTGCTGCGTGCCGGGAATGACGAGCTGCTGGAAATCGACCCCAATCGCGTCACTCTGTTGTTTCAGGGAGTTTCCGATCAGGACAAACAGGGAAAGCCCTACGGCCAGATTCCCTGGCGGTTGGGGTTGTTGGAGTTGGACAACCCCCGACCATAACTGCCCTTCAGAAGGTCAGGTCCTGTGGAATACCACAACAGCCCATTGCCACGACTGCCAGCGAGAATCATTCTTTCTGCTAGGCCTCC
>JALHPA010000178.1 GCA_022842745.1 Pirellulales bacterium | reverse complement strand
ACACCGCCTGACGCCGCAGGCATGAGCGATTCGCCGTTGTCTCTCGCTCGTTTGACCCACCGACAGCCCTGACGATTCCCCCGACGATTTATGTCCGCACCGACCGCCGAAACGAACCTTGCCGCTAGCGCCGACCTAATCGGAGATTTTGTCGACGAATCGCTGCTGTCGTTGCGCAACCTGCCGCAGCAGATGGAGGCTTTCCGGGCCGCTCCGGACAACGACGGGGCGATCAATGCCGTTTTCCGGGCGATCCATTCGATCAAAGGGTGCGCCGGGTTTTTGAACCTGCTGGCGGTCAAAAAGTTTGCGCATACGCTGGAGAATACGCTGGACGAGGTGCGGAAGCGCAACTTGCAGCTTACGGAGCCATTGTCGCGGGCCATCATCGACGGTTTTGATCTTTTGGACTCGATGCTCGCCCGGGCCGCGGATGGCGCCTTGGACGAGGATTTGACCGCGGCGGAAGCGGCGCTGTTGGGACGGGTGGAATCGATCGCCGGACAATGCACACAATGCGCGGCGGTCGACTCCAAGCACGCGGCGCTGTTGGCCTTGGCGGAGGAGATTGCCGCGTCGGGCGCGCCCCGAGCGAAGGAGTGGGGCGAGCGGCTGCGGGCGCTGTGCCAGGAGGGGGAGGCGGCGGCAGCCGGCGGGGTCGGGACGCAGGGCGAGGCGGCGGCAGAAACCGATGAGGGGGAGTCGGCGGCGCCCGTGGCTCAACCCACTTGGGAGTCGTTTCTGGATGGGCCGTTGCGGTCGGGAGAGTTGGATCTCACCGAGGATCTGCGGGGGCTGTTGGAGCTATTCCGGGAGACCGCCGCGGGGCGGTATCAAGAAGAAACGGGGGCCGCATTCCTCGACCGCTGCGAAAGCTGCCGGGCGCGTATTTCCGACCGGCTGCCAGGGCTGGCGGCGGCGATCGATGCGGCCCAGGCGGATTTTCGGATCTTGTACCACAGCCCGCTGGGGATCGATTCGTCGTTATTGACGATCGTGTGGGATCGGCTGGCCGCGGAGTTCAACCAACTACGCCCGCAAAACGCAGCGCCCCTTGCAACGACTGCGGCGCCGGCGAAAGAGGATATCCCGGCGGCGGGTGGCCCATCATCAGCCGCCAAGGCGGGCGCCACGGCGCAGGCGAAAACCGGGGGGGGTGAACCGTCGCGGGCGAAGACCAAGCTGGTCCGAGTGAAGGAGGCCCGGCTCGATCAATTCCTGGAGAACGTCTCGCGGTTGTTTATTACCTGCGAACTGTACAAAGACGTCCACCAGCGGATGCTGTTGGACAGCAACGGGGCGGAGCTGGTGGAGGAATTTCGTCAGATCAATCGCACCTTTTCCAAGCAGACCGCGATGCTCCGGCAGGACGTGGTCGCCCTGCGGCAGGTGTCGGTGGCCGGTCTGTTCAGCAAGTTTCCGACCATGGCGCGTTCCCTGGCGGCGCAACTGGGGAAGAAGATCGACGTCCACTTGAGCGGCGAAGAGGTCGAGCTGGACAAGAACATGGTCGAGGACTTGGACGCACCGTTGACGCACATGATTCGCAATGTCGTCGACCACGCGATTGAATTGCCGGAAGAGCGGCAACGGCGAGGGGTAAGCGAAACGGGAAATTTGTGGCTGCGGGCCGAGGCTACGCGGACGCGGGTTACGATCATCGTCCGGGACGATGGGCGGGGGGTCGACCCGGATCGATTGCGGCGCAAGGCGATTGAAAAGGGTCTGTTGACCGCCGATCAGGCCGCGCGATTGTCGGACCAGGAGGCGGTGGAATTGATTTTCGCGGCGGGGCTCTCGACGGCCGAGAAGCTGTCCGAGATCTCGGGACGGGGAGTGGGAATGGACGTCGTGCGGACGACGCTGCGCGAACATGCGGGAGAGGTCAGCGTCGAGTCGAAGGTGGGGGTGGGGACGACCTTCCGGCTGGATTTGCCCGTGAAAGAGGCGGTCCTGGTGGTCAATGGCTTGTTGTTGGAGCAGGCTGGAGAGACCTACGTGCTGCCATTTGAAAACGTATTCGAGATCAGCGAGTTGTGCGAGGAGGATTTGCACGATTTTCGCGGCGACCGGATGGTAAAAATTCGCGACGAACTGCACCACGCCGTCAACCTGTCGGACCTGTTGAACGTGCCTGCGCGGGATCGAGAATCGGGCGAGAAGTACCCGGCGGTGGTGGTGGGGGCGAAGCAGCAGACGTTTTGCCTGATCGTGGACCGGATCGTCGGCCATCGGCAGGTGGTGGTGAACAGCATTCGGGAGATATTGCCGTCGGCGGACAAATTGGCCGGGGTAGCGCAACTTGGCGGAGGGCGGTTGGCGCTGGTGCTGAGCGTGCCGGACTTGTTACGCAATTGAACGGCGGCACCACGCCTGGCGGTCTCGGGCATAAGACCGATCGACGGGGCGCAATTCTAGCGGCGATCGGCCAGACTGATTCCGGCCACGAGGGCCGCCCACCCAACGGCGACCTGTACGGCCGCATTCAATAACGCCCAGGCCAGGCCGCGGTGAACTTGCAGTTCGTAGGTATCGTGCGCGAACGTGCTGAAGGTGGTGAAGGAGGCCAAGAACCCTGTGAACACCAGAAGCCGGACGGGGTGATCGGCCGGGACGTCCGCACGGAACCAGGTCACGAAAAACCCGAACAGAAAACAGCCGAGGCCATTGACCGCAAGCGTGCCCCAGGGCCAGGCCGCCGCGGATCGGCCCAGAGCGGCATGGAGAGCCGCGTAAAGTCCCCAGCGGGCCAACGCGCCGGCCGCGCCCGCCACGGCCACGCAGCCGATTCGCACGACCAGCGAGTCAATCATCGGCTCCGGTTCCTTGGGGAAGGGAGGCAGGATTTCTCGTTGCCGGGCAGGGGTGGTCCGGCTGGCGCGACCGCGCTCAACTCATCCGGGCAGACGATCCAGCCACGGCAAGACGGCGTCCCGCAGAGGCAAGGGACGGCGGCATCGGCCGGCCAGGCGTAGTCGATCGTCAACTCCTCGCCGGGTCGAATGGGGCGAAGTGCCTGCACATAGAGCCGGTCTGCAAATTGTCCCGGGGCGTCTGGTTCGAAGTAGAACAGTTCGCAATTGGGATCGCAGCTATGGTTGAGGCAGCGGAAGGGGAGCGCCGGCTCAATGGCGCGGCCGTCTCCCAATTCCATGCAATAGGAGGATCCATAGGCGGCGTCGGCGATGATTTCGCCGTGGACCTGTCCGACGATCTGTCTGGCACGAAAGGGGCGGTTGGATACGACCCCCAGGCCGACGGAACCTGGCTGAACGGATACCGCGTTCGTCACTGTTCCCATGCTCTTCGGTCGTGCGGGTGAAAAGGCGTTGGTCGGGCGTATCGACTTCCGAACGTCCCAAGCGGTCCGCCTGAGCTGTTCAACCGGCGGCCGATGGTTACGAGTCCGTGAACGTGGTTTTGTGGTTCAAATTCTCACGGCCGTAATCTACACCAAGGCACCGTCGACAGTGAGACGGGGGGATACACTTTTGCAGGAGATATGTGCGATTACGCACACCCGGCTAGCGCCGCGAACGAACGGCGGAAAATTGGGAGATCGGTATTTCTCGGAATTTTCCGCACTGTTTTGAATAGCGGGGGCTTCGGAACGCGTCATTGCAAACTGGGTACGGCATTCGCAAGTCTGGGGGGCGATATGAGGAGTTTCAGACCCACGCCATAAGCCTTGCGGTTGTCTGCCGGAGGGGTTGAAGGGGCCACCGGGAGAGGGGCCGATGACGCGGGAGATGGCTGGAAGGGAGGACCGAATGCGGCGCGGCGGCAGGGAACAGGCCCGGTTGGGCGGTTGGCTGGGGTACCCTGGGACCGCTTCTTGCGCTTGGGCGCGATCGGTCGCACGCGTGTCGAAAATTACCAATCACCTGCGCGGTCCCGACCGATGGGGCTGCCTGACATTTCTGCTGACGAGTCCCCCTGGCATCGCCGCTGCACGATTGCGGCTGGGCGAACGGGACGGGGACGATTTGTGTGGACATCAAGCCGGGATCCCTGCCCCAAAATCTCATCTTCTCCACCCCGCAGGGTTCCCGGCTACGGTACTTCCTTCCCACGGTGTGGGCCAGTTCTTTCAAGCCTCGCAAGCGAATGGACTGGCCCACACTCTGCCCTTGGAGAAGTGCTCGAACTTAGGCCTGGCGACTTGTTTGCCGGCGGGGCGCCGCTGTGAGATCAACGAAATCACCCAACCGGTCCGAGGAGCATAGAACGTGGCCCAACAGAACTTTATTACCGTCGATGGGAACGAAGCCGCCGCGGCGGTGGCCCATTTGGCGAGCGAAGTGATCGCGATCTATCCCATTACTCCGGCGTCGCCGATGGGGGAGTTGGCTGACCATTGGACGAGCAAGGGACGGCCAAACATTTTTGGCAGCGTTCCGGAAGTGATCGAGATGCAGAGCGAGGCGGGGGCGGCGGCGGCGGTGCATGGCGCGTTGCAGGCAGGGGCCTTGACGACGACATTTACCGCATCGCAGGGATTGCTGTTGATGATCCCGGAGATGTTCAAGATCGCCGGGCAGTTGATGCCGACGGTGTTTCACGTGGCGGCTCGCACCTTGGCGACGCACGCGCTATCGATTTTTGGGGATCAGAGCGACGTGATGTCGGTGCGGAGCGCAGGCTGGACGATGCTGGTCTCGAACTCGGTCGAGGAGGTCCAGGATTTCGCCCTGATCGCGCATGCGGCGGCGCTGCGGTCGCGGGTGCCGGTACTGCACTTCTTTGACGGTTTTCGGACTTCGCACGAGGTCAACAAGATCGTCCCGCTGACGGCCGACGACGTGCGGTACATGATCGACGAGGGGACGGTGCGGGAGCATCGCGCAAGATCGTTAAGTCCCGACCGCCCCACCCTGCGGGGGTCGGCGCAGAACCCGGACGTATTTTTTCAGGCGCGCGAAGCCGCGAACCCTTATTACACGGCCGTTCCGGGGATCGTGCAGGCGATGATGGACCGGCTGGCCGAACGGGTGGGCCGGCGGTACCGGCTGTTCGAGTACGTCGGCAGTCCGGAGGCGAGCGAAGTGATCGTGATCATGGGTTCGGGGGCGGGGGCGGTGGAAGAGCTCGTGGAGGCGAAGGTCAAGGAGGGGCAGAAGGTGGGGCTGCTGAAGGTGCGGCTGTACCGGCCGTTCGATGCGCAGACGTTTGTGGAGACATTGCCCAAGAGCGTAAAGCGGATCGCCGTTTTGGAGCGGACGAAAGAGCCGGGGGCGTTGGGAGAACCGCTGTATTTGGATGTGATCGCGGCGTTGGCCGAGAATGGCGAGCGGTGGGGGGACCGCGGCCGGGCGCCGGAGGTGTTTGGAGGCCGATACGGGTTGTCGTCGAAGGAGTTTACGCCGGCGATGGTGGCGGCGGTGTTCGAGGAGTTGCGCGGGGCGCGCCCGAAGCGGCACTTTACGGTCGGGATCTACGACGACGTGACGCATTTGAGCCTGCCGTGGGATAGCGGCCTGTCGACGGAGACCAGCGACGTTAAGCGGGCGGTGTTTTTTGGGTTGGGAAGCGACGGCACGGTGGGGGCTAGCAAGAACTCGGTGAAGATCATCGGCGAATATACGCCGTTGTACGCCCAGGGATATTTCGTTTACGACTCGAAGAAGTCGGGGGCGGTGACCGTATCCCACTTGCGATTCAGCCCCCGTCCGATCCGCTCGACTTACTTGATCGATCGGGCGGACTTCGTGGCGTGCCACCAGTTCCACCTGCTGGACACGATGGACGTACTCAAATGCGCCGCGCCCGGGGCGACGTTTCTGCTTAATAGCACTTATCCGGCGGATCGGGTTTGGGACCTGTTGCCGCAGCCGGTGCAGCGGCAAATCCTGGAGAAGAAGCTGCGGTTTTACGTCGTCGACGCGTACGACATCGCGCGGCAAAATGGGATGGGGGGGCGGATCAACACCGCCATGCAAGCCTGCTTTTTCGCCCTGTCGGGCGTGCTGCCGCGGCAGGAGGCGATCGATCACATCAAGGATGCGATTCGCAAGACGTATGGGAGACGGGGAGAGACGATCGTGCAGCAGAACTTTGCCGCGATCGACATGGCCTTGGAGGGGCTAAAGGAAGTGGCCGTTCCGGCGAGCGCCGATGGCAAACGGATGCTGCGCCCGGCCGTGATCGGGGCCGATTCCGACTTTGTCGAGCGGGTGACGGCGGCGATCGCGGCGGGGCGGGGCGACCTGCTACCGGTGAGCGCGCTGCCGGTGGATGGCACTTTCCCGACCGGGACGGCCAAGTACGAAAAAC
>JALHPA010000177.1 GCA_022842745.1 Pirellulales bacterium | reverse complement strand
GGGGGGGGGTGGTGGGGGTTTGGGGGTGGGCGAAGCGGCAGCCGGTGGTGGCGGGGTTATTGGGGGCGGTGGTTCTGTCCTTGGCGGCGGGGACAGTGGTGTCGCTGATGTTTGCGTTAAGAGCGCAGGAGCGGGAGGGTGAGGCGGTAAGTGAGTGGAACCGGGCGGAGCTAGAGAAGTATCGGACACAGCAGCAACTCAACCGGTCGGAGTGGTTGCTTTATGCAAACCGAATTAGCTTGGCGCAACGCGCATGGGATAACAATGACGTGGGTTCGGCCCTGTACCAGCTCCGTTCCTGTCGAATGGATTTCCGCGGGTGGGAACACGATTACCTGTGTACGCTGTTGAATTCAAATCACGCGACGCTTTCAGCACATACCGGCAATGTGAGTGCTATCGCTTGCAATTTTAAGGGTGACTGGGTGGTCAGCGGTGGTTGGGACTGGACATTGAAAATCTGGGATCTCTCAACTAAAGCTTGCTTGAGAACCCTAACCGGCCACAAGGACTTTGTGAATACGGTGGCGGTTAGCCTGGATGGCCGGTGGATTGCCAGCGGCAGCGACGATAAGACGATCAAGATCTGGGATGCGGCGACCGGTCAAGCAGTACGTACGTTGGTGGGGCACGGCTTTCCGGTCCATAGCTTGGCCTTTAGCCCTGACGGCAAGCGAATCGTCAGTGGAAGTTCTCAGACGATCAAGGTGTGGGATGCAGCGCGCGGAGTCGAAACACTGGAACTCAAACATGGAGCGGCAATAGCGGTATCGTGCGTGGCATTCAGTCCGGACGGGCAACGGATCGCCAGCGGCGGGTCCGACAATACTGTCAAGGTATGGGACGCGAGCAGCGGGAAAGAGATTTTCGCCATTCGACGGACCGTACGCCCTGTGCGTGGAACCGCGCAAGTCATCGCGCCAGGTCACGGGGGAAGCGTGAACGGCGTGGCCTACAGCCCGGACGGCTTGTGGCTTGCCACGGCCAGTAATGATAACACCGTAAGGATCTGGGACGCCGCGTCGGGCCGCGAGGGTCTCACTTTAACTGGACATGGCAATGCCGTCACCAGTGTCGGTTTCAGTCCTGACGGAAAGCAATTGGTTAGTGGAGGACGTGACCGATTCGTCAAGATGTGGGACTTCCAATCAGGTAAGGAGGTGAATTCGCTCAAAGGGCATCTCGAAACGATTTCTTGCGTGCAATTCTGTCCGGATGGAAATCGCATTGTGAGCGGAAGCGATGACCGGACGCTGAAAATCTGGGACGCGCATCGCTCGGTCAAAGAATCCGAATCAATCGGCAGCTCTTTGGACCAAATCAGCGCGATCGCGATTCACCCTGATGGAAATCTGATACTCAGTGCGGGAATGGGCGGCAAGCTCACATTGTGGGACCGAATGACGGGCGAAAACATTCGGACGATTGAGAATCATACCGGTTCCGTTGCGAGCGTTGCGTTCAGTTTCGACCGCAAGCGAATTGTAAGCGCCGGCGGCGATGAAACGTTGAAAGTATGGAATGCGGTCAGTGGCGAACTGTTGTCCACGCTCAATGGACACGATGGGCCCGTGAATGGCGTATCGTTCAGCCCCGACGGGAGACGGATCGTTAGCGGCGGAGACGACAAGACGGTTCGCATCTGGGATGCGATTCGGTTTGAATCTCTTTTGGTTCTCAAGGGGCATAAAGAGTCGGTAACTAGCGTAGCATTTCACCCGGATGGGGAAAAAATCGCGAGCGGAAGCCGGGACGGAACGGTCAGAATCTGGGATGCTACTAGCGGGAGCGAGATTTTTTCGTCGCCGGACGGCGAACATGCTACGCCCGTGAGCACGGTGACCTTCAGTGCGGACGGTCGACTCTTGGCGAGCGGGGATTGGGAAAGTGTTTGCATCTGGGACGTATCGAGCCGCCAATTGATACATCGACTGAAGGGGCACTCAAAGGAGATACTTGGCGTCTGCTTTTTGTCCAAGGCAGGTCGGCTGGTAAGCGTAAGCAGGGACCAAACCATTAAGGTGTGGAATACTGCGAGCGGTCAGGAAACGATTACTTTGCGGGGACATACGAGAGAAGTCACTTGCATTGCGGCTAGTCCGGACGAACGTTGGATTGTGACCGGGAGCGATGACAAATCGCTCCGGCTATGGAACGCTTCGCAGAAGATGGGGAGTGAGTGGATCGGTGATGGGGCGCCGTAGGCGAAATAAGATGTCGGCATAGAACGGGCGAAAGTGGAGGCACAATGCGACGACGGACATTCTTGGCGAGCGCTGGGGCAGGGGTGACGGCATGGGCAGCGGGGTTGGGGCCGATTGGGGTGCTGGGCCGGGGGGGGGAGACGGCGATAAGCGCTGGGGGGGGCCGCTTGGAGCGATGAGATGCGGCGGCTGGTGCGGGTGTTGTACTCGCCGCCGGCGGAGAAGTGGGTGCCTGCGTTCGTGGAGGAGATAGGGAGGGGGGTTTTGTATCAGGATTTGCTGACGGCGCTGTTCTTAGCGGCGCTGGCTAATGGAGATCCGCACCAAGCGGCGCAGATTTATGCGGCGAACAGGGGCTCTTGCTGTCGGGCGGAGGAGCGTTTACGATTGGCTGAGTCGCCTGCGCTTTTGGGCGTTGTTTCTCTTTTGGATTGAGTGCCTGTGTCTGCCATCTGCTAGCGCTTCGAGCGTGGTTTTTTGACCGCGCTTGTCCGCCGCCCTTTGTGGGTTCGGCGGAGTTCTGTGTTGCGCTTTGGCTGTTCTCGCGTTGATCGCGGGTGTCCGTTTTGTCCGTGGAGCGATCGCGCTTTATCGACAGACGGCTCTGTTTAACCTTCGTACATTTTTCTGGTTAGGAAATACTGAAATGAACCGTCGTTGGTATATCGATTTTTTTCAGGGGCTGAGTGTGGAAATGTGGATCAAGGCCGCGAACGAGTTTTTGGACGCGAACGCGGAGGCGCGGTTCCTGGAACAGGAACTGCAAATCGTCCCGCCTGACCGGGTCTTGGACATCCCGTGCGGGCAGGGGCGGCACGCGCGGGCACTCGCCGCACGGGGCTATCGCGTCACCGGTGTGGATATCTCCACGGAGTTCCTGGCCCATGCGCGGCAAGAAGCCGAGACCGCGGGCTTGGAGTGCCGGTGGGTCCAAGGGGAGATGCAGGCGATCGATTGGGAGGAGGAATTCGACGCGGCGTTTTGCCTGGGCAATAGCTTCGGATATCTGGATCGCGACGACCTCGAGGAGTTCCTGAAGCGCTTGGCGCGGGCGGTGCGAACCGGGGGCCGGGTGGTGTTCGACAATCCGATGGTGGCCGAAACGATCCTGCCGACGCTATCGAAGTCCGACGACTACGAATTTGGCGGGATTCGCGTCCACAGCGAGCACCGCTATCATGCCGCCCAGAGCGTGCTGGAGACGGAATATGCCTTCGAGTCGGGGGACCGGCGCGAAGTGCGGACTAACTGGACATTCTGCCAAACCACGGCGGAGATGCGGCGGCTGGTGGAAGCGGCTGGGTTCCGGACGGTCGCGTTGTACGGCGACATCGAGCGGCGACCGTTCGAGTTGGGTTGCCGATCGCTGTATTTAGTGGCCGAAAAGGGGTAAAGGATGCATCTTGCGATGCGGAGGGGGACGAGCCTTCGCGTCGTGGAATGCAAATCGCACGGAAACGAAAACGCCGCCGGCGTCGCAACGATTGCGACGCCGGCGGCGAATGATCCGTCGAATGCTCGCAGCGGTTTACAGGGTGTAGCCGCTGGAGTATTCGCGCTTGACGATTTTTTCCAGTTCGGGAGCGTTGGTGGGCTTCATGTCCTTGGCGTTCCATTCGATCTTCTTGCCGGGACTGCCCGCTTCCGCGGCGGCATAAACCGCCAGGTTGCCAAGCAGGATCGTCTCGGTGAGACCGCCGGCATAGTCGACGAAGTTGGACTTGGCGGGCTTGCCCCCTTGGATGGCGAGAACCCACTCCTTGAAGTGCCCCTTGTCGTCGGTGCCGCCGGGGGATTTCTCCCATTCGACCTTCGGCTCGTCGACGCCGTCGATCGCATACTGTTCGCAGTAATCTCCCTTGGCGTGCAGTTTGCCTTTTTCACCCACAATCAGGGCGCCGCTGGCGTCGCTGCCGGAGAAGATGTCCTTGGAAGGCTTCTTGCCGCCGTCGTACCACATCACGGGCACCGGTCCGCGGGTATCGTTGGCGGGGAATTGGAACGTGATGATCGACCACTTCGGATAGCTGTCCTTGTTGTGGCCGGAGCTTTCGGCGACCACGGAGACGGGATCTTTCAGATCCAAGGCCATGTACGGCATGTTGAACGTATGGCAGGCCATATCGCCCAAGGCGCCGGTGCCGAAATCCCACCAGCCGCGCCAAGCGAAGGGGTGATACCCGTTGGCGTAGGGACGGTAGGGGGCCGTGCCGAGGAACAGATCCCAATGTACGCCCTTGGGGACCGGGGCTTCCTCCGGACGATCACCACCCTGTGCCCAGATCGGACGATTGGTCCAAATGTGAACTTCCTTGATCGGGCCGAGAACGCCGCTGCGGACGATAGAGGCCGCCTTGCGCAAGCTGTCTTGGGCAGTGCCTTGGTTGCCCATCTGCGTGGCGACCTTATGTTCCTTGGCGATCTCGGCGAGTTTGCGGGCCTCGTAGATATCGTGGCTGAGCGGTTTTTGCACGAACGCATGTTTGCCCATCCGCATCGCCATGGCCGCGACCGGGGCGTGCATGTGGTCGGGCGTGCTGACGGTCACGGCGTCGATATCCTTGCCCGCCTCGTCGAGCATCTTGCGGAAATCGTTATACTTTTTGGCGTTTTTGAACTTGGGGTTCTTGGAGGCGCCATCCAGCTTGCTGTCGTCGATGTCGCAGACGGCGACCATATCGCCAAAGTCCGCCGCATGACCCGAGTCGCTGGAGCCCTTGCCGGTGATTCCGACGGAGGCAAAACGAATTCGCTCGTTGGGGGACTTACTATCCTGGCTGCGGGCGACGCTGGAAAAATAACCTACGCCCGCCACGGCGGCGGTCGTTTGCAAGAACTGACGACGAGTAGATTTACCTGGCATAAACGAACGCTCCTCAAAAAGGAAAAAAGAAAACGAACTGGGCAGGATGGCTAGGCGGGACCGACGGTTCTCCCCCTCGTGCGAGAGCTATCACGATACCCTGCCGCTTGCGCAATCGCAATTCCTTGCCAAAAAAGGGACTTCCCCCCCCTTTCTAGCCAGACGGCTGTGGCGAGAGGGCAACTCGCAATACGGCAACGGCGCTATTTGGCGTCGGATTTTTTCTCGCCATCGTCCTTGGCCTTGGGAAAAGGGTTCACGTCCCCGACTTTGTACTCGATCAGGTCCTTGAAGCCTGGGGAGAGGGGTTTGGCTTCGTAGCCGAGCTTTTTCAGCAGGTCCCCGGCTTCCAGGGCGCGCCGGCCGGCCGCGCAATGGCAGTAGATGGGGAGCTTTTCGCCGTTTTTGCCCTTGGAAAGCTTCTTTTGCAGCTCGGCCAGGAAGTCCTTTTCCTCGCCCTTCTTCTTGAGTTCGCTCAGGGGGACATGGATCGCGCCTTCGATATGGCCGCGGTTCCATTCCGACTTTTCCCGCACGTCGACGAGAATGGCCGCTTTTTTGTCGAGGTTTTGCCGCACCGTGTCCAGGCTGTCCTTGGTGTGCTCGGCGGCCGACGCGCCACCGGCGAACCAGGCAAGCGTTGCCACCCACGCCATCATGATCGTAAAAACGTTTCCTTTGACCCACCGTGACATAATTTTACCTCGCGCGAAGCAGGACCACGATTGAACCGAACGCAACGGCCGGCGCTGGCCTTGCGACGCTAAAACTCCGCGTTCCCTGGCGTGCGGGGGAACGGGATGACGTCGCGGATATTGCCCATGCCGGTGATAAACTGCAGCACCCGCTCCAGGCCCAAGCCGAAGCCGGAGTGGGGAACCGTGCCGTAGCGGCGTAAATCAACATACCACCAATACGAGTCAGGATCGAGTTTCTGTTCGCGCATTCGGGTTTCGAGCATTTCCAGCCGTTCTTCGCGCTGGCTGCCGCCGATGATTTCGCCCACCTTGGGGACGAGGATATCCATCGCCCGCACGGTGCGGCCGTCGTCGTTGACGCGCATGTAGAAGGGCTTAATTCCGCGCGGATAGTCGTGGAGGATCACCGGGCGCTGGAAGACCTGCTCGGTCAAGAACCGCTCGTGCTCGGCCTGCAAATCGTTGCCCCAGGCGACCGGAAACTCGAACGTCTGGCCGGAAGTTTTAAGTC
>JALHPA010000176.1 GCA_022842745.1 Pirellulales bacterium | reverse complement strand
AGTGCGGCTTCACGGAAGGCACATGGGAAAACGTGGCTGGGCTGGTGGCGCCGTTTGCTCAAGGCAGAGACGGATATCAGTGGCTGACCGGCCTTCCGGGCGAGGCGGCGTTGCTACTGTCAAACTCGGCCACGGGGGAATGGTAGCGGGAGCCAATCCAGCGCTGCATCGGGGGGCGGTGAATTGTAAGCTGGCGGTGTTTCCGCGCGCAAAACCGTCCCGACGCTTACGAGATCAAGAGCCCAGGGAGAGCAGGCAAAAATGCACGATTCTGCGAACTGTCCCATCTGCCGCGGCTTGCCCATCGGCGGCTCGATGTCGGACGAAGAGTTCTTCGCCTTCCTGGCATCCTGTCGAGACGAACTCGCGGCCAAACAGGCCGTCTTTGGGCAGAGGATTGCGGGCGCAGCCCAATGGCGGTACGAGATGGAAGATGGGTCGCTGACGATCGGCGACACGCGGTTCCGGATGACACCGATTGGTTCGTTTAGCCCGCAGTACCAAACGTGGCTGTGGGCATGGGCCAACGAGGACTTCCCCGAGGCGCGGCGGGCGGACTCGCGCCAGATTCAGGGGCTCCACTCCGTCACTGGGTTCCAGGTGTTCATCGACCCTGGCAACGGGGCCACGCCGGCCGACGCCCAGGACTTCGTGGCGCTGGCCGTCCACCAACTTGCGGCCAGCGGATTCTTTCGTTGCCCGTCGGAGGGACCGGTGCTGTACCTGGCGGTCCACGCGCCGGAGAGCCGGGCGGCCGAATCAGGTGCGGCCGCGAATGAAATGGGGAACCGAGGAGTCGCGTGAGTCGAGTTTTGAAAAGAAACCTGGTTTCCGTAGGGCTTCCGTAATGATCGAGCTAATCAACGTGACGCAGCATTATGGCGTGCGGCCGGTGTTGCGCGAGATCAACTTGACGATTCCGGTCGGCGGGGTGACTGCGATTGTTGGACCGAACGGGATGGGGAAGACGACGCTGTTGGGGGTGATTGCGGGGGTGCTCTCGCCGCAGCAGGGGGAGGTGCGGATCAAGGGGCTGCGGCGACGCGGGTCGGTCGAGGAGGAGCTGGAGATTCGGCGGCAGGTGGCCTATTTGCCGGATAAGCCGTGGCTGCCCAAGAACCGGACGGGGCGCGAATTCTTGTTCAGCGTGGGGAAGCTGTACGACATCGCCGACCATCGGCTGTTCGATCATTCCGACCGGCTGTTGCGGCTGTTCCAACTGGAGCGCGAGGGGGACTGGCCGATCCGCAGCTTTTCGCACGGGCAAAAAAAGAAGATCGCACTGGCCGCGGCGTTGATATCCGAATGCCCGCTGCTGCTTTTCGACGAGCCGTTTGGCGGGGGGTTGGATCCGGCGGGCATTTTAGCGCTGAAGGAAGTGATCAAGCGGCTGGCGAAAATGCCGGGGCGAACGATCGTTATGACCGCCCCGGATCCGTCGCTGGTGGAAGAGCTGGCCGACGGGATCATTGTTCTGCGGGAAGGGCGGATTGCGGCCTTCGACACGGCGGCCGGTCTGCGGAAACTGGCAGGGGACGGGGGAGCGCTGACGGACGTTATTGGCCGACTGACGTTTCCCGAGGCGCTGGACGCCGTCGAGGATTACTTTGAGCAGGGGCCGTCATGAAAGCTGTGATGAAAGCCGTGATTCGTTGGTTTCGGGTGGTTTCGCCGCCGGCGTGGAGCATTGTTCTGGCGCTGATCTTTTATCTCATTATTGAAGGCTTTCGGCAGTACACCCTGACTCTGGATGCCGCTGTAGAGACGCGCAAGTTCGGCGACGTGCAATCCGGAATCGTCGTCGTTCTCGCCGCTGCTTATGGGGCCTTTCGCGGCATCGCGTTCCATCCAGCCTCGCGGGACGACTATTTGAACTGGTTGGCGCTGACGCCGTGGCGTTTTCCGCAGCCGTTGCCACTCGGTCCGGTGCAACTCGTCGCGCAGGATCTTGTTTTTCTTGGGCTATTCGAGGTGTTGGTGTTCGACGCCACGTTGTTCAGGTTTTTACTGGCACTGGTCCCGGCGGTTTTTTTGTTCGTGGTTTGCAGTAGCTGGGCCGTTTGCGTATGGCATACCGGTCCGCGAGTCGCTGCTTATCAGATGGGCTTTGCTCTGGGAGCGACTTTGTGGGTTTCGTCTTGGTCGTATCTGGCGGCGGGGGGCTGCGCGATAGCGACCTATCTCCTTTGCGCTCGCCGCCTGGGCCAGTCATTTCAGGCATTTCCGTGGGAGTCGAACCGTCCGAAGCGGCAGTCTGAGGGTCAGGCGCATTTGCCATCGTTTCGATTGCTGAGCGCGACCAAAGAAGAAGCCGACCTGGGTTGGGCATTCGAAACGCTCGGTCCTCGGCGAGCCGAACGGCTGCCGCTCCAGGATCGCCTGCTGCTGAGCGGACTGGTGGGTTGGTGGGCGCTGGCGATCACGGCCTGTCTGCCGGTCGAGATCGTTAGGCCGTTGGCAGCTCTGGTCTCGATAGGGTTTGGAGCATTTCACTGCGTAGGGCAGGTTGGTTTGTACATCAAAACCCACCTGCCACCGATCAGCTTTCTTGGTCGGCTGACTACTGGACGATGGTTGATTCCTTCCTATGACGTAGCGATCTTGCCGATCGTCTACTTCGTGGTTGCGGTGGGAATGGGGACTTTCCTGACACTGCCCGGCGTGGATTGGCCGGTGCGATACGTGGTTCCGGTAGTGCTGACGCTGTACCTCGTGGCGACAAACTGGCTGATCCCGGATCTCGAGCGATGGCGGCTCACGTGCGAGACGCGGATAAGTCCCTGGCGGTACGGGATGGCGAGTAATCAGTACGAGCAACTGTAGAATCTGGAGGGACGGCATCAGCCGGCGCTTGGCGCGAACTTCGAGCTTTATTCGGGGAGGAATGGAATGAGAGGATCCGAGCAGGCCGCAAAATCCGAGGTTATTTGCATGCGCTGCAACCAGCGGAATCCCGAAGGCTCACTGATCTGTTTCCATTGCCAGGAAACGCTGTCATCACCGCTTGAAGTGCCCGCTCCTGGGATTGCTTTGGAGAACTCAACCGAGCCGCGGTACAAGGGCGTCAAGGGGTGGCTGCTTTTCCACTGTATTGGGCTAACATTCTTAGGTCCGCTGATATCGATCGCTGGTATGATCCAGAGCTACCGCGAAGCGTCGCCTCACTTCGACCAGATTCCTGGACTGAAGACGCTGGCGTTGGTAGAGTCTTCGACAATATCCGGTCTATTGATCTTTAGTATGTATGCGGGGACAGGACTGTGGCGAATCCGGCCGCAGGCGGTCCGGACAGCGAAGCGGTTCCACGTGTGCGCTATGGCTTACTGCGTAATTTCCGTATTTTTGCCGTTTAGCGCGGGTCTGCCGGCAGAAATCGCCGAAGCCATAATGCCTCAGACGATTACCCGCATGTTGCAAGGGATGATTGCGTCCGGCATTTGGCTGACGTATCTCAGCAGGTCCAAGCGGGTCAAGGCAACGTATGGAGACGCGGCCTGATTCTTTGTTGCCTGTAAATGCCTGCGGTAGTCGCGATTGGCCGCGAACAAGCAGTTGAGTCTGGCACGGGTGGAGGCAAAAGAAGGTACCCGGACGGCAAGGGGACCTAGGCCGTGGAGAACTTGAGGCCGACTATGCCGCCGACGATGAGTAGGAGGCAGAGCACTCGCCAGGGGGTGAAGGGTTCGGAGAAGAGGATGATTCCGAGGATGGCCGCTCCTACTGCGCCGATGCCTGTCCAGATGGCATACGCCGTGCCGAGCGGGAGGGTGCGGACAGCGAGCGCCAAGAAGGTCAGGCTCAACGCCATACCGGCGATGGTCCCTGCGCTGGGCCAGAACTTCGTGAATCCGTGAGTGTATTTGAGGCCAACCGCCCAGGAGACTTCAAACAAGGCGGCGATCAAAAGATAGGCCCACGCCATAACGCACCTGGGGCGTTTTTGGGAGGGTCGTCCCTACCGGAATCAAAGTACGATGCAGGTCGTCCTGCTCAACAGGGGAATGCCCCCGCTGTGGGCATCTTACGGCAGTGGTTCGATTAGGCAAGCTTTCGGCGGCTGCGAAAAACTCTTTCGTTGACCGCGCCAGATTCTTGCATCGGGATTGCCTGGCGAAGGGCTACGCGCGGGGGGCGATGAGGGCTTCTTCGTGCCAGGAGACGAGGGTTTTGGTGGGGGTGGAGAGTTTGAGGACGGGGGCGAATTCTACGAATTCGGCGTCGACTCGGGAGAGCAGGTCCGGGACGCTGGGGGCGCCGGTGGGGGCGAGCTGGTTGAAGTAGGTTTCGAACCGTTCGCATTCCACCCAGCGATCGTCGCTTAAGGAGGGGAGCAGGGCCGAGAGGGCGACGGCGAGCTGATCGGGGCGGGCGCTGCCCTCGGCCACGAGCAGGTCGATCGAGATGTGGCGCTCGAGCAGATTGGCGAAGTCCTCGGGCATTTTCCAACTGCGGGCCATGGCGCCTGCGGCGGCGGCATGGTTCCAGCCGAATCGCTGCATTTCCGCATCGGAGAGACGGAGCCCGTCTTTCTGGCGGTTTTCCAGGAGTTCGAGGTAATCGGCCGGCATTTCCTTGGCGAGCAGGGGGACGGCCATGTCCTGGAGCAGGGCGGCGGAGAACGCTTCCTCGCAGTCCTTTTGGCCGAGCAGCTTGCTACTGGCGCGGGCGAAGAGTGCGCGGCGGAGCGAATCCTGCCAGAGGCGTTTGAGATCGAACGGCCCGCACTTGGGATTGGGCATCAAGCTGAAGACGGCGCTCCAGAGGGCGAAGTTTTTGATGGTGCGGATGCCGACCAGGGTGATCGCCATCTTGACGTTCGAGATTTCGCGGGAAAAACCGAAATAGGCGGAATTGACGAACTTGAGGACCTGCCCCGTGAGGCCGGGATCGGCTTCGATGGGGGCGGCGAACTCGACTGGGCCGTTGTCGGGGTCGCGGGCCAGCTCCATCAAGCGGATGGCGCTTTGGGGGAGGGCCGGGAGCTGAGCGCCTTGAAGTACTTTCTGAAGATCGAACTTACCGGCGGCGACAGGGGTGGACATGATGGGTTGTGCCGTTTGTAGGGCGCGGCGGAGCGCAGGGTGCAGCGTAAAAACGGTTTCGAGGGCGACGGACCGGGCTGGCCCCGCGCCGAGCGCCGCAATGGATGCGGTCGCAGACAAACCTAGGTCACGCAAGGGGGGTCGGCAAACGGCAAACGGCGAAGGAAAAGGGGACCGGCCCGTACAATCCGGGGTATTGGAAGCCAGGGCAGAGCGTCCGAGAGGGCGACAGCCTGGCGTTTGGGTTTGACGGATCGGCCAGGGGGGCGTGTTGGTGGTGCAAACCCGATGCTCGTGCATTCCGGCTGATGGCCTACCTAAGGATTGAGTTTCAAATGGAGTCGGAGGTCGATTGCGACAGCCAGTCCAGATAGCCGGGATGGCCGGCCAGGATGGGGAGGGCGAGGATCTCGGGGGTGTCGTAGGGGTGGAGCGACTGGATGGCGCGCTGGACGGCGGCAAAGGCGTCGGCCGGGGATTTGATCGAGCAGCGCCACTCGGTCGCCGATTCGATCGCTCCTTGCCAGCGGTAGATGCTGTGGATCGGGCCGTCGATTTGGACGCAGCCGGCGAGGCGCTGCTCCACCAGGTCGCGGGCGATGCGTTCGGCCAGCTCGCGGGTGGGGGTGGTGGTAACGATCTGCACGAAGGGGGTCATGGGTGCGATGGCCGGGAATGCGATTGACGGCGTGTGGCGCAATGCGATTTTCTCTCAGGCGGGGCGGGAGACCGCTTGGAGGACGCGGATGGTGGCCGGGGACTTGTTGAGGACGTAGAAGTGGATGCCTGGGACGCCGCCGTCGATCAGTTCCTGGACCTGGCGGGCGGCGAAATCGACTCCGACTTCGAACTGGCGGTTTTCGTCGTCGCCTGCGGCTTCGAGGTCGGCGGCGAATTGTTCCGGCAGGCAGGCCTTGCAAAGTTGGGCGATGCGGCGGATTTGGGAGTAGTTGGTGACCGGGAGGATGCCGGGGACGATGGGGGCGGCGATGCCGACTCGATCGCAGCGGTCGCGAAAGCGGAAAAAATCGGCGTTGTTGTAGAACAGCTGGGTGATGACGACCTGGCCCCCGGCTTCCACTTTGCGCTTGAGGTTTTCCAAGTCGGCCTGGGGACTGGGGGCTTCCTGGTGCGTTTCGGGATAACCGGCAACGGCGATGCCGAGGGTGGGGAACTCCTCGCGGATGAGCGAGACGAGTTCGCAGGCGTAGCGCAGTCCTCCGTCGACCGAGGTGAAT
>JALHPA010000175.1 GCA_022842745.1 Pirellulales bacterium | reverse complement strand
GATGACCTGTTTGCGCGGTGGGGTGGCGTTGTGGGGGCGGATTTGTCGTAAGTGAAAGTGAAGCGCAAGGGCGCGGGGATGCTGAGAGGAACGCGGAGGTCAGGGAGGGTTGGTTTTGGGGTGGGCATGGTTGGCGCGCAGGGGGAGCGGGGCCGCCGGGGGCGGCTTTTTTGAAGGGGTTTGGATTGGGGTTTCTGTGGGCGAGCCTATCGGCTCGACCATAGGCACATTGCCTGCACGTAGTTGGCGGTTGGGGTTTCGCGGGGCTAGGATTTGGCAGTGTACATGTTTGCAGATAGGGTGGTTCAAAATCAATGGGGGAGAGCAAGGGACTGGACGTTCGCGAGACGGAGCATGTTGGCAATTGAAGAATGGCAGCAGCAAGCGACATCGAGATCCTGGTCGAAGGTCGCAGGCGAGGATGGGTTGTGGTTACGCTCGATGCGGACTTTCATGCAATGCAGGCGGTCAATAGAGCCTCGTCCCTGTCGGTGATTCGCCTACGAATCGAAGGGAAGAAGGGCGAGGGGTTGCAGGGATGCTCTTTCAAATCCATGAGATGTACAATTGGCTATCGCCGTGGTACAACTCTTGCGATGTCTCTGGCAATCGTGCTTGGCATCTCACGGGCGCCGTCCCAACCCAGACCGTGTTACCAGTTTCCCTTGCGAAAAGTCCGGTAGAAATCCTGAAACCGACTGGCGTCCCGGTTGGTTCGGCCGCGCGCGATCCATCGCGTTTTCGAGCGGCGGAGTTCTTTGCGGGAATCGGTTTAGTTCGCCTGGGGTTGGAGCGGCAGAATTGGCAGGTTGTCTTCGCCAACGATCTCGACCCGCAGAAGAAGGTCATGTACGCGGCGAATTTCGGGGAGGAGCATTGGAATCCCCATGACGTGCATTCGCTGGCGCCATCCGAGGTTCCCGATTGCGAACTTTTTACCGCGTCATTTCCCTGCAACGACTTGTCGATCGCGGGGGCCTGGGAGGGACTGAGCGGGAAGGAATCATCGGCGTTCTGGGGTTTCGTTGAGGTGCTCCGCCATCGCCGTACCCCCTTGGTCCTGTTGGAAAATGTCGTCGGCTTCCTCCAGTCGCACGGCGGCAAGGACTTCGAGGACGCTCTGCTGGCGCTTAATGTCACTCCTGACCTCATTTCCCACGCAAAGGGAACTTCGCGGGATTAGGTCCCGAAATTGACATGATTGATGAACTTGTAAGCGTGGTTTCCAATGGCTTAAGCGGAACGCCAGATGCCGTAGCCAGAAGGACGGAAGTAGCGATCGGCTCGATATTTGGCGAACGTTATAGGGCAAACTCGCCCTATGACAAACGCGTAGCGTTGATGGCGGGGGATCGCAACGTTCCATTCGCTGGTCTACTACATCCCGACAATCCAACAAGTGGTGTCTACGGCGGGATGTCGTTGATCTGGTTTCCATTACCCGAGGATGAAGCAGGACCGGCTTGTTCGCTGCTCACCTTCGTATGTGGGACTCGAGGTCTTGCACCGGATGAGGCGATTCTAGGGCGATCTGGCCATGCCCGGCACCTACGGGCCTTGGCGCGATATCTCGATCGCGATTGCAACATCGGTGTCTGGGTCAAGCGTGACCCGACCAACCTAAGCCAAGACATGCCGACTGTCGTGCGAAACCAGTTTGCGCGTTTTGCTTCTGTGATCGCTCGGTACGGCCCATATATTTATGCGGCAGCGGCGATACCTACGGACGCGGCAGTGGCCAAGCCTGTCATTACCGCCTTCTTGGATCTGTACGCCTGGGAGCGGGATTGGCAACCTTTGAAGGCGGCTGAAGGCGAAATTGGCGATTTGAAAAACAACCTGCGGCGGCATCTATTTCCCAAGACTCTAAAGTCAGGGATCGTTCAGTTGCTACGTGAACGGCGATTTGTCATTCTTCAAGGCCCTCCGGGCACGGGGAAGACGCGAATGGCCGACGAGATTTTGGCTCAGGATTTCGCTGGACATGGCCGCACCGTACAATTTCACCCAGCCGTGACCTACGAGTCGTTTGTGGCGGGTATCAGCCCCTCAGTGGACGGGCAGTCGATTCGATTTTGCGTGCGGTCTGGTTGGCTGGCGGCTGCTGTCAAGGATGCCCAAGAACAGGAATTTATTCTTGTAATCGACGAGATCAATCGAGGCGATCTGGGGCGTGTGTTGGGAGAAGCGATTTACCTTTTTGAGGCGAAGGAAATCGCGGAGGGAAAGGCTCGGGCGGTTCAATTGCCTCAGGCGCTAGAAGACGGCACATGCACATTATCCATTCCGAAGGGGATGTATCTTCTGGGCACTATGAACAGCGCCGATCGCTCGATTGCGATCATTGACCTCGCAGTGCGGCGACGTTTCGCCTTTGTCAATGTATGGCCCGACTTGGACGTAGTGCGGTCGCAGGGCATTGACTTAGCAACGGATGCGTTCGGCAAACTGCAAGACATTTTTGCGCAGTTTGTTCCTAACGATGCACTTGTGCTGATGCCAGGTCATGCGTACTTCCTGGCGAGCGATGAGCAGCAGTTCAGGCGTCGAATGAGATACGAACTCATTCCTTTGCTGGAGGAGTATCTGGCGGAGGGACGTCTTGGAACAAGCCAGACTGAGCTCGAAGCGTATGTCGATTGGTTGCAGGGCGAGGTTGTTCGCGATGGCCAAGCGTAGGAAGTCATCGCAGCCCCGTGCGCTTCCCGAGTGGCAGCGGCGAACGAACCAGTTGATTCGCATGGTTGACCAGGGCAGTCCTCTCCAGCTGAATGCGGAGCAGTTCGACATTCAGGGCCGTGATCGCTCCTGGAATCTTTTTGCACAGAACTTCATATCGGCTAATCTACCTTCCTTCGTGGCGCTTGATGTCACCGCGAGTCTTGTTCCCGACTCCGATCACATCTGCTTGCAATTGCGTCCAGGCGGAGTTATTGGCACCGTGCCGTTGCATTCGCCAACAACGCGCAAGATCGTCGGTGGTATCGTTGTACAGCCAAGATTTGGCTGGAATGATATTGGGCCGTTGCTTCACCAAATCGGCTGGACGGCATCGCCTCGATTACTCGACCTGCCCCTTGTACCGGGCGCCGCGAAGGAAGTGCCGCCTTGGGTTTTAGCCGGGCCGATGCTTCAGCGCTTTAGCGCCTTGCTGAATGAAACGACGAGCAACTTCCAATGGTGCGAGGAGCTGCGGGAATCGCCACGCGGCCAGATTCTCTGGCATCAATATGCTCGAAATCTGGGGCGGGGCCTGTTCCATCGTCTCCCCTGCAGATTCCCAGAATTCGGGCCTGACCAGGTATTGCGAGGCATGTTGCGGTGGGGAATCCAAGCGGTGCATCGGTCGCTCGTGGGCTGGGCAGACGTTGACCCTATTGCGCGCCGATTAACGGAACATGCACTTGAACTTTTGCAGCAGTTGTCGGACGCAAAGCCAATTGCCCCAGGTCGGTCTGACATTAGTCGCCTGATGAATTCCACCAGGCTACCCCCCGTTGCCCTACAACGTGGCCTTCAAGCACTTGGATGGATTATCGACGAACGAGGACTGGCCGGCACCGCAGAATCCGACGGTCTCTCCTGGAGTCTACCGATGTACGAAATGTTCGAGCGTTGGATTGAACATCTGACCCGACTTTGGGCGCATGGTTTTGGCGGCAGAGTACGATCTGGTCGAAACTTTGAAACACTGGTGCCCATTCGCTGGGAATGCCGGGCTGTGAGGAGCCTATCGAGCCTCGTGCCTGATCTTATTGTGGAACAGGGTCGGCAAGTTTGGATCATCGACTCGAAGTACAAATCGCACTTCGAAGAATTGGATGATCATCGCTGGGCTGAGCTTGGCGAGGAACTTCAATTGGAACACCGCCATGATGTTCACCAAGCCCTGGCTTACGCTGCGACCCGAGACGCCGCCCACATTACGACGGTTCTCGCGTATCCCATGCGGCTGAACACTTGGCTGCGACTTGCGGAGCACAACCGCACAGTCAACACGGCGACGATTGCGGTCGGCTCACGGGAAATTCGCGTCGCTTTGGCTGGTGTGCCCATTCAGACGCCAGGAACAGGATTTGCCGGCTCATTTGTTCACGCCTGGGAGGCGTTGAGATACCGCGAAGCGGCATAGTGAGAAGCCGGCAAGGAGTTCGAGTCAGCCGGCTTTGATTATGGTCCTTCAGTAACCCGACCTGGCGCTGACTGTCACTGGATCTTCGACATTGGATTCACGCCAGGAGTGATCCGGCCATCGAAGTACCGGCCGGTTGTGGCTCGTTGCAGCGAAGGAGGTTTTCGCCGATATTGACACCGACGCCTGTGGCGGAGTGGCGTCCCCGGCGAAGGATGCGGATTAGGAGTTTTAAGTCGGAGCGGGCAAGCCTAGCCAGCCATGCAGATCAATCTTTGTTCTCTCGTCATCGAGCAGATCATTGCCCTAAATCCGTTGCCGGAGCTGGCGCCGAAGCACGGACCGTCCCAGGAGGCCCGGCGGCGGCTCGAATCTCTACCGATTGACGAACTCTTCGTTTCTCCTATCGTTTCCCACATCGCAGCCTGCGCCTGCCTCGCCGGAGTGTGGCTGTGCGTCGATGGACTGGATGAGTGCCACCAAATTGTTCAGCGGGAGCCGGAAGAAATCTTGGCCGGAATGAATACGCCTTCAGAAGGACTAAACCCGTCCTCACCGATTTTTTCGCCGCATTCGGGGGCGACTGAAAAGGACCGCGATCCGCGACACTTGCGGGAAATGAGGGGGACATTCGCCTACTGGCACGGCATCATGCATCGGCGAGAGCCGGATTATGGCAACGCGAAATATTGGTTTCGGCGGGTGGGGGGGCATCCGGTCTTTTCGCCGCTTTGCGAAGGGGCGGCTCGGTTGGCCGAACAGTCGCCTGGGCCATCCGCGCGGTTTCTTTGCGATCAGACTTCCTGGCAGGCTGAGCGGTTCGTCGATTTGTGCGCCGCGGCCAGCCGGGACGAAGGGCTGGTCGATCTTTGTCGGCGGATCCAGCGGTTGGAATGTGACTTGTTGTTGGCATACTGTTATCGGTTGGCGGTGGGACAGGAATAGGCGACGAGGGGAACGCAGCCGCGGCGGCGGGACGGCTGGCGACGAGAACGGACCTCCGCTCACTTCGCGGTGCGACCTATGCGGACTTTGGTAACCGGGGCAACGGGGCTGGTCGGCAACAATGTTGTCCGGCTGCTTTTGGAGCGCGGCGAGCGCGTCCGGGTGCTGGTGCGCGATCCGAAATCGCGCTCGCTCGCGGGGCTGACCGTGGAAACGGTCCCCGGAGACGTCACGGATGTATCCAGCGTGGAACAGGCCAGCCAAGATGTCCAGCGCATCGTTCACGCCGCGGCGATTGTCCATCTGGGCTGGACGGGCATGGAGCGGCAGTGGGCGGTAAACGTGGAGGGAACGCGGAACGTCGCCAACGCGGCCATGAGGCACGGGGCCAAGTTGATCCATGTTTCCAGCGTCGATGCGCTCGGGCTGGGAACGCGGGAGCGGCCAGGGGACGAAGAGCAGGCTCTGCCTGGCGCGATCGAATGCCCTTACGTGATTACGAAACGGGCCGCCGAGCAGGTCATTCTGGAGCAAGCGGCCGCCGGACTGGATGCCGTGATCGTCAATCCGGTTTACATGCTGGGGCCGTGGGATTGGAAGCCGTCGTCCGGGCGAATGTTGCTGCAACTGTCATCGGGCGCGGCGCTAATGGCCCCCCCCGGGGGTAACGATTTTTGCGACGTGCGGGACGTGGCGGCCGGCATCTTAACGGCCGCGGAACGGGGGCAGCCGGGTCGGCGATATATCCTAGGGGGGGAGCCGCTAAGCTATTTGCAAGCCTGGCAGATGTTTGCCGAGGTTTTGGGCGTTCGCAAGCCGTTCAAGACGATCTGGCGACCGGGATTGTTCATCGCCAGCCGGGTGGGGGACTTGCTCACCTGGTGGCGGGGCGAGGAAGGGGACGTCAACAGCGCCGCGATCGCCATGTCTCGCAAACCGCACCATTTCAGCTACCGCCGCGCGGCCGAGGAGCTAGACTACGCACCGCGGCCCGCGCGCGAGGCCGCCGAAGCGGCCTGGAAATGGTTTCGCGAGTATGGATACGCCTGAGACGGGGCCGAAGTCAGGGCTTGACGACGATCTTGCCCGCCAACTGGCCCCCCTTGCCAACTGTCGATTCTTCTTGGAGCTTGTGAGCCGCCGACGTCTCGGAGAGGGGCATAACGCGATCGATTTGGGCGCGGACTTCTCCCGACGAGAGCCAGCGATTGAGATCCAGGGCACACGCTCGCTGTTCGGCCGG
>JALHPA010000174.1:3159-6334 GCA_022842745.1 Pirellulales bacterium | reverse complement strand
GCCAGCGCTGCATCCGCGGCGGCCCGCTCGCCAGCCGACAACAGTTCTTCCCGCTTTGCGAATTGCGCCTCCGCGTCCGACAGCGCCGCCTCGCGCAAATCGAGTCCCTGCCGGCGGGCTTGCAAGTCTTGAAACTGCCGCGCCGACCATTCCGACTGCCGTACTTCCCCGTCGGCCAGCTCTTTTTGTCGCCGGTCGAGCTCCGCCTGTTGGGCAGCTAACGCCGCCTCGCGCTCGGCAAACTCGGCATGCCGCTCCCTCAACCACAGCCGATTCTGCCGCGCCATCTGGTCCAACTCGGCAATCTGCCCATGCAACAGCCGTTCGCGCCGATCCAGATCGACTTGCCGTGACTGCAAATGCGCCGCCAACTGCTGGCCTTGAAGACGGGTTTGCCGCAGCAAGTCGACCGCTTCGTAAGGAGATTCCCCTTCCCAACCCAACCCTGCCGCATCCGGCGCCCCCAGCAACGATTCCCTGATCGCCGCGCCGTCGCCGACGGCTTCGTCGTGCCGAGGGTGCGCGGGATCGATTCGCGTCTCCCGCGCCCCAGTCGGTAATTCCGGCGGGGTTCGATGGGTGCGCGTGCTAGCGTCCAACTCTGGCATCGGCGGTGCGCGGCGACAAGAACAGCAGGATCGTTAAAACCTTCCCCCGCTTCCTAATCGACCAATCGCATGGGCAAGTTTATCCGAATCGCCGTCATCTGCCCGCGCAGCCAACACTTCAGCCAACAACTAGAAACCTAGAGAAGATGCGAAAAATAGAGTACGCGGCGGCACCCCTAGAAGATCCCGGCACCAAACGAATCCTTACCCTGGTTGGCCATATCCTGGCCAATCGGGGCCGTCGGCGGAGACCGTTCGGCCGGAGTCCGGCCAGACGGCGCATCGTCGGGCGGTGAACGATCTGTCGGTGCACGGTCTGCCCGCGTACGATCGGCCTGCGCTCGATCCGCCTGCACACGATCGGCCGCCGGGACTCGCTCGCTGGATGCCCGCTCCACCGTCGTTTGGGCGGGTCGATGCGGCGGCCGCGGTTGCGGCTCCGCCGGCTGCACCCGGCTTGCCGGCTCGCTTCCCGGTCGAACCGTCGGCGCGCGCGACGGATTCGTTCTCGGCGCGTGTTTTGTCGCCGGCTTGTAATAGCTGTCGTCGTGATCGAAGTCGTCGTACCGCGACACGTACCCCGGTTGTTTCGCCCGCTCCTGCTCAAGCTGGAACTCGCGAATCACCGCCTCCTGAATCGTCTCCCGGCAGGCGGAATTGATCGGATGCGCAATGTCCGCGTACAGCTTCGCGCGCCCCTCCTCATCTTTGCCCGCGCGGTCGTCGTTCAGCCGCTTGCCACATTGATTGCAAAACGCCGCACGCAAATGGTTCTTGCAGCCGCAGTTCGGGCAATGGGCGGTGAGCTTTCGACTCGGCATCGCCACAAATGGCCCGTTCGCGCCCTCGATGATCTTCAGATCGCGGATCACGAAGCAGTCGTCGAAAGTAATCGAACAAAACGCCTGCAGCCGCTCCCCCGCGTCCTCCATCAACTTGATGCGCACTTCGGTGATTTCCACGAGATTCTCCTTTCCCGGCGGGATCGCCAAGCGGCCGTGAAAAGAGAATTTTTTGCGTCCGCCGCTTCCAGGGAGGCGCTGAATTGTGGGGGGCCGCGCTCCGACCGCTGTTAGGCCGTCGATGCCGCCACCACCCGCCCAATTCCGCGCGTCCGCAAGCGGGCAGCCACGCGCTCTGCGTGACGCGCCGTACGGCACACACCAAAAAAACTCGTCCCGCTGCCGCTCATCTGAAAAGCCAGGCAATCCATCCCGGCAAATTCCCTTTCCAACCGCCTAATCCACGCCGACAATTTGCACGCCGCTGGTTGCAGCGCGTTGTACACAAGCGATCCCAACTGCCGCATGTCGCCCCGCCGAAGCGCCGCTGTTAAAGGTTCCACTCTGCGCCGAAACTCGCTCGGCCGACAATGGGCATATACCTCCGCCGTCGACAGACCGGCCGGAGGTTTGACCACTGCCAGATGGAGTATTCCTAAACCCGTTTGCGGTTCAATTCGCTCGCCGCGGCCTCGGCATATCGCCGGCCCTGCGCTCAAAAAGAACGGTACGTCGCTGCCAATTTCCGCGGCCAGTGTGGCCAGTCTTCCTCGCGACCAACCTAAGTCCCACGCCATATTGGCGGCCACCAACGCCGCCGCGGCGTCGCTCGATCCACCGCCCATTCCGGCAGCCATTGGTATTCGTTTCGTCAGCACAATATCACACGCACGTTCACACCCGGACCGCTGGCGGAGCAACCGCACCGCGCGGACCGCAAGGTTTTCGTCTTCCCGCGGAAGCAACACCCCTTCCGCATCGGTGCCGGAGTGCAACGAGTCGGCGTCCGACATCGACTGCCGGCGCGGTGTTGGATCCGCCTTCCATGTGGCGCCCGCCCAACGGCAGGCTAGCCGCACCGGACCCGTCTCGTCGTGCGGACGGTCCCGGAGCCGCAATTCGTCATATATCGCCACGGGCCACATGAGGGTTTCGATCTCATGAAAGCCGTCTGGACGCTTCGAAACGATCTCAAAGAAAAGATTGATCTTGGCCGGCGCGGCCACGAGCACCTCTCGTTGCCGCCGGACCACTCTCACGGCGTCGCGCTCCGCTCATCGGATAAGGAACGTTCTTAAATAATTCCCAATGACTACACACCATTCAACCCCGCTCCAAAAACCCTGTTCTTATTAGGGGGGTTGCCAAGCGTCGCACCGGTTGAATCTATCGGTTTGCAAAACCACAGTCAATTCAATTCCCTTCCGTTTTTCAACCGACCCGCCAACTTACCGGTCAAGATGCGCAGGCACGGACGACTTTACGGCCGATCGCCGCCGCTTTCTCCAGAACCCAACCCTTTCGATACCACCGCCGCCGACGTGCAATTGTTTTGCATTGCCCCGCCGGGACAGCTAAAAAAGAGGTCTACTCCCGTTTGCAGAAACACGGTCGCGCGTTCCCCTTTCCGGGTCATTTCCCATGCGTCTCTCCCGCCCGCTGACGATCGCTTTCGGGCTTTTGCTCGGTGGCAGCCTGTTAGCAACCGCCCTTGCCGCGGCCGATCCCACCGCCGAGGAACAATACCTGCTCGAACTGCTTAACCGCACCCGTTGGAATCCAGAC
>JALHPA010000174.1:0-3149 GCA_022842745.1 Pirellulales bacterium | reverse complement strand
TGAGCCTTGGGGCGATAATGGCACCGCCTTTCCTGATCTGAACGAAGGGCCAACCAGCAGCCACCTCACCGACGATTCTCGCCAGCCCCTCGCCTTCAATCGCAACATCGTGCAGGCCGCCCGCGACTACAGCGCCGCACTGCTCAACAACAACGCCTTCACCCACAATCTCAACGGCACCAACCCTCAAACCCGTATGCAAGCGGCCGGCTACCAATTCACCGGCAGTTGGACCTGGGCTGAGAATCTGGCCTTCACCGGCTCCACCGGACCTCTGCCAATCAGCCAAAACGAAGCCAATCGGCACCACCAAAACCTATTCATCGATGCCAAGGTCGCCGGCCGCGGCCATCGCCTGGGAATCCTCATCGACAATGCCAAGGAAATCGGCATCGGGCTGGCGGCCAAGCCCAATTACGACCCCCCGCCGGCCGGTGGCACGCGTTTTAACGGCGTAATCTCCACATTCGACTTCGCCGCCAGCGGCGCCCCCGGCAGCGACCGGCCCTTTCTGACCGGCGTCGTCTACGCCGATTCGGCGACCGATAACAACTTCTACGACGTCGGCGAAGGGTTGGCCGGCGTCACCGTAACGGCGACCCCCGTCGGCGGTGGTTTGGCCTATTCCGCCACAACCTTCCCCTCCGGCGGCTACTCGTTGGGAGTCCCCCCCGGCGCCTACCACGTTGAGTTCAGCGGAGGCGCCTTGCCAGCCTCGCGACGCTACGCCAACGTGGCCGTCGGTTCGCGCAACGTCAAACTCGACGCCACAACCGACCTTGGCATCTGGAACCTGGACGGCAACGGAAACTGGGCCGCGGCCTCCAACTGGTCCGGAATCGTGCCCAACGGCGTCGGCCACGCAGCGTACTTCGGCGGAGCAATCGCCAGCCCGCGCACCGTTTCGCTCCAGGCCGATGCATCGATCGGGGCCCTCTCGCTTAACTCCGCGGCCGCTTATACTCTGGCCGGTTCCCCAACCGCCCGCCTCCTCTTCACCAACCCCGCTGAGCGCGCGCGACTCATCGTTGACCGCGGCAGCCACACGATCTCCGCCGGTGTCCTGCTGCAGCGGCCGCTGGACGTAACCGTCCTCAACCCGACGGATACCCTGTCGATCACCGGTAGCATTGACTCCGCCAACGATGCTTTCGAGCTGGTCAAATTCGGTCGCGGAACGCTCCGTCTCGCCAACGCCAACCCGTTCCGCTCGGGAGTGTTCGTCAATGACGGAACGCTGGTCGTCGGAGCGAACCGTGCGCTCGGTACACGCCGCACGCTCCTCGGCTGGGGGTCCAACGATGTGACACTCTTGTCCGACACTCCCCAAGTGATCTCCAACAACATCGAGGTCGCCACCGGCGCCGGCGGCCGAACGGTGGGCGCGTCCCACGTCACCGGAGAGACCCTCCTCACCGGCCGCTTGGATGTCGGGCGGAACCTGGACTTGACCGTAGCTTCCGGCGGCACGCTGGTCGTCGCTGGCGTCGCCGACTATTCGCCCGGCGTTCTACTTGCCAAGACTGGCGGCGGAAATGCCCGCCTCTCCTCCCCTCAGGCGTGGTCTTCGCTCCGGCGAGTGCAGGTATCCGCCGGTCAACTCGGATTCCAAGCGGCCGACGGCCTCGTCGATCTCAGCGAGCTGCAAATTGCCGCGGGCGCAAGCCTCGACCTGGCCGACAACGATCTGCTGCTAAGCTACTCCGGCCCGTCCCCTCTTCAAAGCCTCCTCGGCCAGATTATCAATGGCCTTGGCGGCATTGTCGATCAACCGCAAATCGTCTCTTCGCACACAGTCACGCTGTCCGCTCCCGGCGATCCGCTGATCGCGCTCCACGTACCGGTCGACAACTCGCTCGTGCAGGCCAGCGAATGGAAAGGAAAGCCGCTCGTCGGTTTCAACCAGATCATTGCCAAGTACACCTACTTTGGCGATCTGAACCTCGACGGCGTCGTGGATGCCTCGGACTACCTGGTGATCGACGGAAATTTCGGCCAGTCCACTACCGGGGGTCCATACTTCGGAGACGCCAATCTCGATGGGCTGGTCGACGCCATCGACTATCTCTCGATTGACAACGCTTTCGGATTCGGCGGCGGAGGGGCATCCCCCCCCTTGTCGGTTGACAATATCACCCCCGTACCCGAGCCAAATTCGCTTATCTATGGCGCTCTCGGCCTCGCGGCCGGTCTCTTCATCATCCACTGGCAGAAGCGCGACCCTCGTTTCGCATCTCAAGCCGCCGGACGCTCATAAACCTTGTCCGCCGGCGTGGCAGCGATCAACATCTCGATCAACTTCTCGCTGTTGACCCCCGCCGCTTGGGCCGCGTAGTTCCCGGCAATCCGGTGCCGTAGCGCCGGCTTCGCCACTGTCTGTATGTCCCCCACGGTGGCATGATATCTCCCGTAGAGAATCGCCCGCGCCTTGGCCGCCGTGACCAGTGTCAACACCCCCCGCGGCCCCGCTCCCCAGCTTGCCCACTTGTTGATGAACTCCGGCGCTTCGGCGCTCCCCGGCCGAGATGCCCGCACCAACGCACATGCATATCCCAACACCTGGTCGCTCACTGGCACCCGCGACACCAGCCGCTGGATCGCGATGATCTCCTCTCCGGACAACACCGGCTCAAGCTCCTCCGTTTCGCCGCTCGTCACCCGCCGCGCGATCTCCCACTCCTCCCGCGCGCTCGGGTAATCCACCTTGATATATAAAAGAAACCGGTCCAGTTGCGCCTCCGGCAGCGGATACGTTCCCTCCTGCTCCAGCGGGTTCTGCGTCGCCAGCACAAAAAACGGCGCAGGCAAACGATGCACCTGTCCCCCCGCTGAAATCTGCCGTTCCTGCATCGCCTCGAGCATGGCTGCCTGCGTCTTCGGCGGGGTGCGGTTGATCTCGTCCGCCAGAATCAGGTTGGCAAACAGGGGCCCCGGCAAGAACCGGTACGCTCGCTCCCCCGTCGCCAGATCCTCCTGAATTACCTCCGTCCCCGTAATATCGCTCGGCATCAGGTCCGGCGTGAATTGAATCCGCTTGAACGACAGGTGCAGCGACCGGGCCAGCGAACCAACGAGCAAAGTCTTCGCCAGCCCCGGAACGCCTTCCAGCAGGGCATGTCCCTTGGCGAACACCGCCACCAGCACCTGTT
>JALHPA010000173.1 GCA_022842745.1 Pirellulales bacterium | reverse complement strand
GAAATCGGCGGCTGGCGGAAACGGGTGGACCTGAGGCCGCCGGAGGGGGTGGAGCTGACCGACCGGAGCACGATTTTTGGGGTGCGGCGAGGGCGGTACCGCTATGAGAGCAGCACCTACGACCAATGGGCGAATGCCAGCTTGCTGGAGAGACAGTTGGCCTCGTTTTGGCAGGAGCTGGCTCGGCCGAGGACGTTTGTGGCGATTACGGAACGTCCGCCGGAGATGGAGTTGGGATTGGAGGGGGGGGCGGAGGTGGAGGGGTTGCATGTGATCGTGGGGGAGTGGTGAGCAAAAGGTGACGGAAAGAGGCTCGGCCGACGAGCAAGGATCGATTGGGGGAGCGGGCGAGTTCGTGGCGGGATTCAGCAGGGCACCGTGAGCGCGGGAACTATGGTTGCCAGTCATCCGATGATCGAGCTGCGGCATTTGCACCGCTACTTCGGGCGAACGCGCGCGGTCAACGACATTACGTTCACCGTGCGGCGCGGGCAGGTGTTTGGGTATATCGGTCCCAACGGGGCGGGGAAGACGACCAGCATGCGGATTCTGGCGACGCTGGACACTCCAACGTCCGGGGACGCCTTGGTGGACGGCTTTTCGGTCGTGGACGACCCGGACCGGGTGCGGCGGCGGCTGGGATTCATGCCCGACTATTTCGGGGTGGATCCGAACGTGAACGTGCGGGAGTATCTGGATTTTTTCGCGCGGGCGTATGGGATGCGGGGGAGCGAGCGGAAGCGGGCGTTGAGCTATGTAATGGACTTTACCCAGTTGGAGGGCCTGGCGACGAAGCCGATTCAGGGCTTGTCCAAGGGGATGAAGCAACGGCTGTGCCTGGGACGGACGATGATCCACGACCCAGGGGTGTTGATTCTGGACGAGCCGGCGGCGGGGCTGGATCCGCGGGCGCGGATTCAATTGCGGGAGATGATCCGGCGGCTGGCGAGCGACGGGAAGACGATTTTGATTAGCTCGCACATTTTGACCGAGCTGGCGGAGATGTGCGACCTGGTGGGGATTATCGAGCAGGGGCGAATGCTGGCGGTGGGAACCGTCCACGAGATCCAGCATGGCCACTCCGGGAAGCAGCGGCAAAGCTGGGTACGGGTGCGGGTGTTGGGAGGGGGGCAGGCTTTGGCGAACTGGGCGAGCGAGCGGGGGGACGTGCAGGAGATCCTGGTGGACGGGGAGAACGTGTCGTTTGCGCATACCGGGGACGTGGAGAGCGAGGCGGACCTGCTGCGGGGGATGGTGCAGGCAAACTTTCGGGTGGCTTCGTTTGCGTCGCAAACGAAGTCGCTGGAAGAGGTGTTCATGCAGGTGACGGAGGGGCTGGTGCAATGAGCGGAACGGAGCTGACGCTAACGCCGGAAGTGGTCGAGGCGCCGCTGTCGACGGCGCCTCCGACCTGGGTGGCCCGGTTCGACGGGTGGACGGAGCGGCTGGGGGAATACCTGAACCCGATTCTGGTCAAGGAGTGCCGGCAGGCACTGAAGAGCCGGCAGTTCGTGCTGACGTTTGCGCTCGTGCTGGTGTGCGGGTGGCTGTGGTCGATCGTGGGGATCGCGTGGCTGGGGCCGGGGGTGTATTACCGGTTCGACGGGCCGGAGATGTTTTATGGGTACTACATCATCCTGGCGTTTCCGCTAATCGTGGTGGTCCCGTATAGCGCATTCCGGTCGCTGGCGCAGGAGCGGGAGGACCGGACGTTTGAGCTGGTGTCGATTACGACCCTACGCCCGCGGCAGGTAATCGCCGGAAAACTGGCAAGCGCGATCGTGCAGATGCTGGTGTATTTGTCGGCGATTTCGCCCTGCTTGACGTTTACGTACATGCTGCGGGGCATCGACGTGATGACGATTGTGTTTGTGCTGTTGTACCTGACGGCGGGGTCGATTGGGTTGTCGATTGTGGCGTTGTTTGGGGCGGCGGTGTCGCGGGAGCGGTACTGGCAGATGCTGTCGTCGCTGGGGCTGGCGCTGGGGCTGTTTTTTTTGTTCACGGGGAGTTGCGGGTTGGCTTTCCAGGTGTTGCGGATGCAGGCGATCCAGGTCGACGACCCGGACTTCTGGATGGCGAACGCGGCGGGGTTGACGGCGTATTTGAGTTATGGGGCGCTGTTGTATTTGGCGGCGGCGGCGCAGTTGACGTTTCCGACGGACAATCGATCGACGCCGCTACGGGTCTGCATGCTGGTGCAGCAGTTGCTCGCGATCGGGTGGATGGGGTTTGGTGTTTGGTACGCGGAGATGGACGGCAGGAGCGTGCCGCTAGCGATGCCGGTGATCAATTTGGTGATTGCGTCGACCGTGCATTGGTATGTGATGGGGACGTTTCTGACGGGGGAGTCGCCGCAGCTTTCAAGGCGGGTGATGCGGCAGTTGCCGAGGAGTTTTCTGGGGCGGGCGTTTTTGACGTGGTTCAATCCGGGGCCGGGGACAGGCTACGTGTTCGCGGTGGCGAATTTGTGCGGGGTGGTGCTGCTGTCGTATTCCGTTTTGGCGCTAGTATCGACCGATGCGATGATGCCGCCATTTTTCGGCGTCACCTGGGAGGATTTGGCGCGGTTCGGAATCATCACGGTGGGTTATGCAGCGTTTTATTTGGGGCTGGGGAAGCTCTTGTTCCAAGCGATGCGGCGGACGTCGCCGGTGACGATGGCCGGGGCGCTGTTGGTGCAGGCGTTGCTGCTGTTGGCTGGGGCGGGCATTCCGCTGGTGGTTCAGTGGATGTCGGACTATCAGGACACGGTATATTCGGCCGCTCACATCACGAACCCCATTTGGACGATCCGATTGGCGGTTGGGCCAATGGGTGGCGGGGCGCTGGTCGACTGGCCGATCGTATGGGGGGTGGCAGGGGGAGGGTTGGCGGTGTTCTGTTTGAATCTGCCGTCGGTGATTCAGGAGTTGCGCAACGTGCGGGTGGCGCAGCCTGCGCGGGTGGCGGCGGAAGAGGCGGAGGAGCGGGCGCGCATTTCGCCGACGGTGGTCGTGCCGCGGAATCCGTGGGACGAGGGGGGCGAGACGCGATAGGAGGGGGCGCGGGGCCAGGCGCAAAGAGCGACGGTTGCGTTGGGGAGGCTGGGGTGGGCCAGGCTTGTTGGGGCAGGCATCTTGAGGCAGGCATCTTGAGGCAGCGGGGGAATATCGCGGAATGTGACGGATGTTCCGGTAATGCACGGGCGTCCTTGTGAATCGCGGCGGATTCTGGCCGCGGAACCGGGTCTGCGATTATAGTGGACCTTGGAGTACGCGCTTGCGGCGGGACTCTTGGCGCGTGGCGCGGCGGCCGCGAGATTAAGGGCCGGACTAGCGAAGGGCGAGAAAGCACCCGGTCCGGTATTTTGTGTGGGGGAAAAAACGATGGACAAGCGAGTCGATCAGCTATTGATTTTGGGTGGGGGGAGCGCGGGGTTCTTGGCGGCGATCACGATCAAGTACCGGCTGCCGGAGTTGCCGGTGACGGTGCTGCGATCGAAAGAGATCGGGATTATCGGGGTGGGGGAAGGGACGACGGTGGTCACGCCGCAGCACCTGCACGACTATCTGAAGCTGGATTTGAAGTCGTTTTACGAGGTGGCCGATCCGCAGTGGAAGCTGGGGATCCGGTTTTTGTGGGGGAAGCGGCCGTTCTTCGATTATGCGTTTTCGCACCAGGTGGACACGAAGTACGCGCTGTTGCCAAAACAGACGGGGTACTACTGCACCGGCTCGTTCGAGTACGTGGGGATTCCGTCGGGGTTGATGTCGCAGAACAAGGCGTTTGTAAAGGACCCGCAGGGGCGGCCGGTGATCGGCGGCGATTTGGCGTATCACATCGAGAACGAGAACTTCGTGAAGTTTTTGGAAGGGTTCGCGGAGAATCTGGGAGTGGTCGTCCAGGACGACACGGTGGAGGAGGTGCTCCAGGATGAGAATGGAATCACCGGCTTGCGATTGGCCTCCGGCCGGACGGCGACGGCGGACTTGTTCATCGACTGTTCGGGGTTTGGATCGGTGCTGTTGGGCCAGGCTCTGAACGAGCCGTTTGAGAGCTATTCGCCGACGTTGTTCAACGATCGGGCGGTGGTCGGGGGATGGCAGCGGACGGACGAACCGATCAAGCCGTACACGACGGCCGAGACGATGGACGCCGGCTGGTGCTGGCAGATCGAGCACGAGTTTCGGATCAATCGGGGCTATGTGTATTCGAGCGCGTTTATCGACGACGACGCGGCGGAGGCGGAATTTCGCCGGAAGAATCCCAAGGTGGAGAAGACGCGGATCGTGAAATTCCGCACGGGGCGGTACGAACGGGGGTGGGTGAAGAACGTGGTGGCGATCGGGAATTCGTCGGGGTTTGTGGAGCCGTTGGAGGCGACTTCGCTGGGGGCGATTTGCGTGCAGTGCCAGATGGTGGCGGAGTCGCTGGTCGATTGCGACCGGGTGCTGAGGCCTTGCCTGCGCAATGTGTTCAATAAGCGGAACGCGGCGAGTTGGGACCAGATTCGGCGTTTTTTGGGGGTGCATTTCAAGTTCAACACGCGGCTGGAGACGCCTTATTGGCAAGCGTGCCGGGAGAAGTGCGACATTCAGAGCGCCGAGGAGATGGTGGCGTATTATCGGGAGATGGGGCCGAGCGTGGTGTGGCGGAAGACGCTCTTGGATCACAACGACCAATTTGGAATGGAGGGGTATTTGACGATGCTGGTAGGTCAGCAGGTGCCGTACGAGTCGACGCATACGCCGTCGGCCCAGGAGTGGGACCACTGGCACAAGATCCAGCAGGCGATCAAGAACAAGGCGACGGCGGCATACACGGTGCCGGAGGGGCTGGCGCTGGTACGATCGCCAAAGTGGCAATGGCCGGCGGGGATATATAAGCAGATGGGGTAGGGGAGAAGACCGCCGTTTAAGCGAAAGAGTCAATCTGGGGGAAGTTCGAGGAGCGCTTGCAGGTTGAGAGGGTCGGCGGGGTCGCAGTAAAGGAGGAAAGCGGCGACTTCGAGGGCGGTTTCCCGTTTGTCGAGTTGGAGCAGGGCGTGGAGCAGGCCCTTGCCGGCGGCGAAGAAGTCCTGGTTGGGGGGGGCGGAAAAGGGGACGGGGGTGGGCGTGCCTGCGCTTGTCAGGGCACGGCGGCCGATCTGGAAGGCGTAGCCGAAGTGGCCGCGGGCGAGGGGCCAATCTTGTTCCTGGAAGGCGATTTCGCCGAGTAGTTCGTGGGCGGCGATATTGTCGGTGCAGCCGTCGAGCAGCCAGCGCAGCTCGTCACGGGCGACGTCCAGTTCTCCGGCGGCGATTATTTCCTGGACTTCGGCCAGGTCGTCTTCACGTTCGAGGGCGCAGCGGGGGGGGACGAGTTCCCAGATGCCTGCCGCGGTGCGGCGGACGGAGACCTGGTGGGGAGATTTAGTGGGTTGGGGATGGCGCGAGGGGCCGGGACCCAGTTGACCGGGGGGGGCGTTCGCGCGGCGGTCGGACTTGCGGCGGCGGCGTTTCCCCACGGGAAGGAATTCCTGGGTCGATGTTGCTTGGCGGGACGGCAGGCGAAGTTTTGGCGGGAGCAAGCGGGGCTGAACGCGGGGCCGGATCGAAGGGGGAAGCGGCTCGTGGTAGGATGTCGCTTGGGTTCTGGGTTCGCCGGGTCAAGGAAAGACTAATCCAATGGAGTTGTCGCGTCTATCGGCGGCGGAGGGAGTGCTGGACGATTGGCAGGATGGGGGAAAGCGGCGGGCGTTTCGCCGGCGGCTGGTGGGCTGGTACCGGCGGAACGCGCGGGACTTGCCGTGGCGGCGGACGGGGGATGCGTATGCGGTGTGGGTCAGCGAGACGATGCTGCAGCAGACCCAGGCAGCGACGGTGGGGCCGTATTTCGAGCGGTTTTTGAGCCGGTTTCCGACGGTGGAGGCGCTGGCAACGGCGGACGAGCACGAGGTGCTGCGGCTGTGGGAGGGGCTGGGGTATTACCGGCGGGCGCGGCAACTCCACGCGGCGGCGGGGAGAGTGGTGGGCGAGCATGGGGGAGTGTTCCCGCGGGAGCTGGCGCAGGCGGCCGCGCTACCGGGGATCGGCCGGTACACGGCGGGGGCGGTTCTGTCGATCGCGTATGACGCGCGAACGCCGATTCTAGAGGCGAATACGGTGCGGCTGTGGACGCGGCTCTTGGCGTGGCGGGGGGAAGTTGGTTCCGCGGCCGGGCAGAAGGTGTTGTGGCGGGCGGCGGAGATGGTGCTGCCGCGGCGCGGGAGTGGCGAGATCAACCAGGCGCTGATGGAACTGGGGAGCCAGGTGTGCAAGCCGCGGGGGCCGGATTGCGCGGCATGTCCGGTGCGCTCGTATTGCCGGGCTTTTGAGCTGGGGGTGCAGGGG
>JALHPA010000172.1 GCA_022842745.1 Pirellulales bacterium | reverse complement strand
GGGGAGCGCCGTCCGTGGGTGGGGGCGCGGCCGGGCCGGGGGCGCGCGGCTGGGCGGGCATTTCGACTTCGGCGGTGGCTTTCGGCGGCTCGTTGGTGGGGAGGCGAATCGGTTCCTCGAGGCCGTTATCCTTTTTGGGAGCGGCGTTCAAGGGCCAGGGGCGCCAGCGGGTGGGGTAGTAGCCGTTGGTGACGCGATTGGGGACGCAGACGCCGTCCACGCAAAGCGGTTCGTGGTGGCTGGCGGAGGTGAATTGCACCTGGGCGGCGGCCCAACCGGCGGCCAGCGAACAAGCGGCGACTCGAACGGCATTCCACATGGCGGCGATTCCTCGAAAGCTCTGTAATTGGACCCTAGTCAAGTATTCTCGGTTTGAGAACGGACCGAGGGGTGGCAGCTCGGTTATCCCAGCAGGACTGTCAGGTTAGAATCCCTGGTTCCCGAAGCCGGTCCCCTGGAGACCGCCAGGGAAGCGTTGCAACGTTTGGGTGGTGTTGGCGCCCAGGAGGACGAAGCCCAGCACCCGCTCGAACGGCGCGGTGATCTTATTGAGGGTGGTGTTGGCGGCAATCCAGTGGTCGGACTCGATGAAGATCCGATCGCCGGGAAGGACCTGGTAATTGGTCGAGGTGTCCGCCCCGCGGACGATATCGTTCCAGTTGACGGGGAGGATTTGATCGCAAGCGGCGCCATCGGGGGCGGGTCGAGCGATCCAAATGTTCTTGCTGGACAACTGGGAGAGGCCGTTGACCTGGGTGATGGCGGTGAGGACGGTCTCGTTGCCGGTGACGGGGAAGCGATTGATGTTGTCGCCGTTGCCGCCCCCCTCCGTGACCACGTAGTAGACCTTGCTGTTGAACGAAAATACGTCGACGGAGACCTTCGGTTCTTCGAGATACTTCGCAAGATGCTCCTCGATGGCGGCGCGGGCGCCCTCGACGGTGAGGCCGGTAACGAATACCTGCCCGTAGGTGCCGAGGTTGACGTAGCCGTCCGGCGAGACAATGTGCTGGCCGGTGACCTGTTGCAGGCCGGCGGACTCGGAGAGGGTGATCGAGACCTGGGGGTCGCGAAGCGTGCGGCGGAGGTGGAGCTCGACGGCGTCGCGGGCCTCCTCGAGCGAGAGGTTGCTGACTTTGACGCGGCCGTATCCTGGCCCGAGGTTGACGGTTCCGCCTGGCTCGACAAGGTGCGGTCCGCGGATCGGTTGATCGAGGGAAGTGCCTTCGACGTCGATTTGGAGGGTGTCGAGGGGCCGGATTCGGAAGGGGGACTTGGGGACGATGCGCAAGGCCTCGATGGTGAGGACATCGGGGGGTTCGATGGTGTAGGCGGGGAGGGAGACCATATCCAGCTCGCGTCCCACGGGATGTTCAGGAGGCCCTTCCAAGGAGACAAACTCGGAGGGAGTGGGAGGGCGAGAGGCGATCGTTCCGCAGCCGTTCGATCCGATCAGGATGATCAGCGCGATCGCCAGGGGCCAGGCGCGGGCCAAGTCGCGAGGACGTTGCCTGCGCGGGATCGGATTGGCGAGGAAGAAAATGGTCATGTGGGGAAACCCCGGCGGAATTCTCGCGTAGAAGAAAGCAGCCGCCGGCCGGCAGACTTTCTCCAAGCGTCACAGACCCAATAATCGGCAAGGTCGGGCGGGGAGTTGAGGGGAAGCGCCGTCATTTTCGCGCAGGCTATCCCAAGTTGCCCCAATTGCCAACTTGGTCCTGGGGGGAACGAGGTCTGGCTCGTTGACGACCCTTGGGAGTCAAATAGAATGAAGGCTTGCCGAGCGGTCAGCAGGTTGGCAGTGGACGGCGGGGAGCAGGAACGAGTTTTTTGCGGTCGAGACGATTCCCCAGTTCTTGGGGAGGCAGCTTCTGAGGAAGGCAGCCGCCGTCGGGCGGGAGGAGATCTCCGGGAGTTGGAGCCGGAGTTTTCCACAGCGGAAGGGCGCATGCGCGAAAGGGCCTGGGTGCGGGATCGTATCGAGCGACTGGGCGGGAGGCGATGCCCGCGCGAACCGGCGGGTTTGCGGGCCGTAGGGGAAGGCTAGGAAAATATTTGACCCACGGGATGAGCGACGATGAAGCGTCTGAACATCAAGCTGGCGGTGATTCTGTTGACGGTGTTTCTGGTGTTGGGAGTGAGCGTGCATTTTTTGCACGGGTACCAGGTAGCGCGGCACGCTGGGGGGCTATTGGATCAGGCGCAGGAGGCGCGCGAGGATAGAAAGCTGACGGAGGCAATCCAGCTTTACGACCGCTATTTGAAGCACGACGACAATCCGGAATCGGCGCAGCGGAAGGACGCGATGGAGCAGATGGCGCTTTTGTATCTGGAAGTCGCGGAGCAGCCAGGGGCGGGGAGGCGGAAGAAAGGGGCGGCGTTTCAGGCGATGGAAGCGGTGGTGCGGGAGTACCCCGACCTGACCGATTTACGGCGCAAGCTATTTGAATTCACGGTTACGGTGGGGGCGCTGTCGGACGCGATCAAGCACGCGGAATTGCTGGAAAAAGCCGGGCACCACGACGCCGAATTGGATCTCAAGCTGGCGGCGGTGTACAACGCCACCGGCAAGTTCGCGAAAGCCTCGCAGGTGGTGAAGGAGCTGGTCGGCTACGACGACGCGACGAAGGAATTCGGCCCCAAGGCGAAAGCGCCCAAGAAGGTCGACGCCTACGTGCTACTGGCGAAGCTGCTGCGGGATCAGGAACACGACACGGAGCGGGCCGACGCTGCCATCGAGAAGATGGTCGAAGTGAATGGCAAGGATTATTTGGCGCATCTGGCCCGGTACCGCTATTGGAAGGTGCATAACGACGAGGCCAAGGCGGACCAATCCCTGGATCGGGCCAGCGAGCTCAATCCCCATGCCGCCGAAGTGCTGTTGCCGCTGGCGGAGCGGGCGCTGGCGAAGCAGGAGATCGACAAGGCCCTGGAGCTGCTCAGGGACGGTTTGAAACTCTATCCGAAGGATGAAATGATCATTCGCGGCCTGGCGATCGTGGAGGTGCGGAAGGGAGATTCGGCAGGGGCAAAGAAAGTATTGCGGGATGGATTGGATCAGCTTCCCGAAAGCCAGACGTTGCTGGCGCTGTTGTTCGACTTGCAGCACCAGGATAAGGACGCGGCCGGCGCGCGGAAGACGCTGGCCCTGATGAAGGAGGCGGATTTCTCGCCGCCGCTGTTGGACCTGTGCGAGGGGAAGATTCTGTTCAACGAGCGAAAGTGGCTGGAGGCGGTCGACAAGCTGCAGCAAGCGCGGGAACGGCTGGCGGACAGCCCGGTGCATTGCACGCAGATCGACATGCTGGTGGGGAAGAGCTACGAGGCGATGGGGCAGCCGGACCGGGCGCTGGACGTGTTTCGCAGGGTGTCTAGCTCGAACAATGCGACGCTGGAGGCGCGGCTGAGCGCGGCGGCCTCGTTGGCGTCGTCGGGCAAATACTCCGAAGCGCAAAAGGAATACGAGCAATTGGCCCAGCAATTGGGCCCGGTGCAGACGATGCAGATTCCGCAGTTGTGGTCGCCGTTGCTGCGGTTCCGAATGGCCGAGCAGATGCGGCTGCCGCGGGAGCAGCAGGATTGGTCCAAAGTGGACGCGATGGTGGCGGCGCTGCAGAACTCGAAGGGGGTGACGGAGACGGGCAAGGCGGTGTTCGAGGCCGAGGTGCTGGTGCGGAAGGGACAGATCGACCAGGCGCGGGCGGTGCTGGTGGTTGCCCGCGACAAAGCCCCGACGGACGTGGCGGCGTGGACGGCGCTATTGAACTTCGAGGCGCAATTGAACGGCGAGCAGGGGTTGAAGCAGGCCGCGGAGCTGCTGGAGACGGCGCCCGAGGGCGTTCGCGAGGGGTTGCCGATGCGGATCTTGCAAGCGTCGCTGATTGGCCGGCTGGGCGGGGAGGAGGCGAAAGCCAAGCTGGCGGCGCTGGAGAAGCGGCTGGAGAAGCTCAAACCGGACGAGCAGTACTCTTTTTTGCAGGCGGTGGCCAACGAGTACCTGCGGCGCAACGAGCGGGACGACGCAACGCGGGTGCTGCGATCGCTGGCGGACGCGAACGCGAAGGATATTCAGTCGCGGGCGGCGCTGTTTGAAATCGCGCGGGACGCGGGGGACATCGACTCGATGCGGAGGATTTCGCAGGAGTTGGGCAAGACGCTGGGGGCGGAGAGCTCGCAGGTGAAGATCGCCGAGGCGGCCTGGCGGATTAGCGCCACGCGCAATTCGCAGCGAAAAAAGTCGCCGCAGCCGACCGAGAAGCTGCAGCTTGACGCGACGGAGAAGGGGTGGATCGCGGAGGCGCGAAAGCTGTTGGTGCAGTTGACCAAGGAACGACCGGAATGGCAGGAGCCGCACAAGCTGTTGGTGGAAGTCTGCGCCTTTGAGAACGATACGAATGGCATGATCGCCGGACTGCAAGCGGCACTGAAGCTGGGGCCGTTGGATGCGGCCAAGATGCGGCAGCTGGCGGAAATGCTGGCGGCGTCCGGACGGGACGACGAAGCGCGGGGGGTGTTCGATCAATTGGGCGGATCGGCGGGAGGGTCGGAATGGACCCAGTTGGGAATCGCGATTCGCAACAAGGATAACGAGCGGGCGGAAGGATTGTTGGCGCGGCTCAAACCGGCGGAGGACGCTCCCGCGGCGGAGCACTTGCGGTATGGGCGGGCGCTCCGGCAGCTCAACAAGCTGACGGAGGCCGAAGCCGCGTTGCGGATCGCGACGCAGACCGATCCGAATTTGGCGGACGGGTGGCTGCTATTGGTAAATACGCTGGTTTCGGCCCAGAAAATGGACGAGGCGAAACTGGCCGCCGACGAGATCGGCGTGCGCATGTCGACCGATAAGAAGGATTTTGTGCTGGGACAGGCGTACGAGATCATGCGCGATTTGGAGAAGGCGGAGGCGGCGTACGCGCGGGTCGTGGCGGCGGAGCCGAAGAGTCTGGCGGCCAACCAGATGTTGGCGGCGTATTTCATGCGGAACAATTTGTTTGAGAAAGCGCCGCCGCTGTTGGACCGGTTGCTCAAGGAGGGACCGACCTCGACGGAAGCCAACGCCAAGGAGACGGTCGAGTGGGCGCGGCGGGCGCAGGCGGTGATTCTGGCGGCCGAGGGGAGTTGGACGCGATTCTTGGAGGCGGAGAAGATTCTGTCCGCAAAGACGGACGTGGCGGAGGTATCGACGGCGGATTTGATGCTGCATATCGGCCTGTTGGCCAATCGGAAGGAGCCGTCGTGCATGCGGAGGGCGATCACGATGTTGGAGGAGCTGCAAACCCGGCAGCCTTTGCAGACGGCGGAGCAGGTGAATTTGGCGCGTCTGTACGAACGGGCGGGGCAGTGGACGAAGGCCAACGAGATGATGCTGAATGTTCTGACGCAGAAGAACGTGCCGGCGATGTACTACTTGTGGTACACGGACATGCTGTTGCGGAACGGCGGTGTGGCGGAGGTCCCAGGATGGCTGGATCGGTACGACCAGCTTCAGCCGGGGGACAGCGCGACGAACAAGGTGCGGGCCACGGTGCTGGTCAAGCAAGGGCGGAGCAAGGAGGGGGTGGACATGCTGTTGCGGGGGCTGGGCAAGCGCCCGGTTCCGGCGGAAAAAGTGGGGGATCTACGCGAGACGGCGATGCTGTTGGAGGTGTTGGAGCAGTACGACGAGGCGGAAAAGCTGTACCGCGAGTATGTGAACTACGATCCGCAGGGGCGGCTGTGGCTGGCGCGATTCTTGGGATTCTACCGCGGTTTGGATGAGGCCTTGGCGGTGCTGGAGGGGGCCGGGGCGGACGTGCCGCCGCTGGCGAAACTGGCGATGGGATTGCAGGTGTTGCGTGCCCGCGAGGATCGGCAGCCGAAGCATTTCGACCAATTGGGCAAGTGGTACAAGTCGGCGATCGAGGCGGACCCCGATTCGGTGCAAGTCAAGAGCATGGCGGCGGAGGTGTTTGAATTGAAGGGGAGCCTGGACAAGTGCGAGCAGCAGTATCGGCAGTTGCTGGCGCGGAAGGAACTGGTTCCCGAGCAAAAAGCGATGCTATGGAACAACCTGGCATTTATTCTGGCGTTCCAAAACAAGAACACGGACGAGGCGATCCGGATGGTCAACGACGCGATGAAGATTCTCGGTCCAACCTCCGACTTGCTGGACACCCGGGGAACGGTGTACCTTGCGATGGGAGACGCGGAGAAAGCGCGGGCGGATTTCGCGGACGCGGTATTGGCGCCGACCGCGATGAAGTACGTGCACCTGGCGTTTGCGGAGCGGAGCTTGAACAATCTGCCGGCCGCGAAGGGGGCGTTGGAAAAGGCGCAGGAGTTCAAGCTGAAGCGGCACGAAATGCACGAGGCGGAGCGGGCCAAGT
>JALHPA010000171.1:3091-6384 GCA_022842745.1 Pirellulales bacterium | reverse complement strand
CCCCGACCAGGTGACGCAAACCATTGCCGCCGCAAAACCCGGCGCGGTGCTAGTCCTCGAGAACACGCGCAAATACAAAATCGAGCGCCTCCTCTGGGACGTCGACCCCAAAAACGCCGATGCCCAGCTATCGCAGCTTGTCCCCGCGCTCGCAAAATTCGCCAACGAAGTGGCCGCCAAGGTGGCCAAGGTCTACGTCAACGAGGCCCTTTCGGCAGGCAGCCTTGACAGCTCCTCCACCATTGTCCCCGCCAGCATGGAGCAGGTAGCCCTGGGCAAGTACGTCGCCAGCGAGTTCGACGGCCCCATGCGCAAGTGTCTGCAAGCGCAACTGGTTGTCTTCAGCGGCCTGAAGATTGACAAGCTCGACGACCTGCAAGCCATGATTGATCGCGGCACGATCCGCTGGGTCTTTGCCGCGGGCTCCCTGGCCATGGCCCTGCGAAAAGCCGACGCCGATCTGAGCGGCCAGCCGTTCTGCTTGGGTCTGGCGGAAGATCCGTCCCACAGTGACAAGCCCTACTTCATTCCCCGCGAGCGTGTCGAGCAAGCCCAGCGGATGCTCTCGGCCGGACGTGCCAAGGGCATTCAGTTCGTCCTCCCCATCGATTCGATCCTGCAAGACGGCCGCGCCAGCGATACGATCGGTCCCCAGGATCAGCAGTTCGACATTGGTCCCAAGACCAGCGAGCTTTTCTCGCAAAAAGTCGGCGAGTTCCTCGCTTCGGTCCGGCCGGCCTTGAACGGACCCAATCCCCCCGTCGCCTTCCATAACGGCGTGTTCGGCATGTTCGAGGATCCACGCTTCGCCGAGGGTACCCGTAAATTCATCGCCGAGCTGAAGCGCATGAAGGATGCCGGTGTGGCGGTCTACGTCGGCGGCGGCGAAGGAGGCAAGGCCCTCTCCGAATACGGCCAACCGAATTGGGTGACCCACTGCTTTACCGCCGGCGGCACCGTCCTCAATGCCCTCGGCAGCCTGCCGGTCCCGTACCTGCAAGCGCTCGCCATGGCGGCCGAACGCAAATAGGCGCCGTTTGGCCCTTTGTTGGCTGTGGTTGACTCAATACGAACGCCTGGCGAGGATCTGTCCGTCATGGCGGTTGCCCAGCCCGATCAGTACGTCATTGTCCAGCTCGTAATCGAGCGAATGAACGCTGCCGTCGCAAAAGACCGCTTGCCAGGCATTGGCGTGAGGTCCGCCGAAGGAATAATCATCATCCAGTCCGGCGGTATCGGCCCGCGCCTCGCGCCCCGGCCCCACCCAGCGGGTGTTGTCGCACTGCTGACCAACATAAATCCCTTCGTCATCCGCCCAACCTTGCGAATCCTCGTAATACTCGGGATTCAAATACTTCTCTCCCACCAGCAGCGTCCGGCTTAGTCCGTCCCGAATGTGCTCCCGCCGCGTCTGGCTGCGCATGTACGTCACGCCGTCGAATAGGCTGGCCGCAGGCCATGGATACTGGTCGCTCCCTGCCAACCGGTCCGGTCCCTGATCGAGATCGACGTAGCTCCCGGCGCAGGCCGAAAAATCCATCTTCGCGTTCTGCGTGAGTGGGGCGGCGTTGTGAAAGCTGCATTGCGCCGGCCGCACCCCCGGTCCCCGCCGTGAAGGGCAATGATACAGCGGCTGCGAAACCTGCGACCGTTCGGCAAACAACCGCAACTTGTCGGCCTCGCTCTTGCCTGCCCCCAGATCATGCAGCGGCTTTTCCTCAATAAACGGCAGAATGTTGTACTCCCAACCTCCCGGTTGGCGCGGCCCAAAGCCGAGGTCGGGATCTCCCACCCACCGCTGGCTCCAACCTCCCGTGGGAAAATGGCGCATCGCCGACTCATGCGTCAAAAACGCCAGCCCGATCTGCCGCAGATGGTTCCGGCACACGTTCCGCCGCCCAGCCTCCCGGGCCGCCTGCACCGCTGGCAGCAACAGCGCCACGACCAGCCCCAGAATCGCCAACACCACCAACAACTCCACTAGCGAAAAACCGCCTGCATGAGATGCGCCCCGGCGGGTCGGATACCGAACGAACCGGCCAAGCGGCGGCCGCCCGGGCGCATTCGCGGCAGGCGACAACAGACAAAACGCGAATCGGGCGCGCGGAGCGAGCATCGGCAATGGCTCCCAAACTGCCTCTGTCTCGTCCCGAGTCCAGGAGCGGCCATTCCTCTGTCATACCAGAGGTCTCGGAGAAACTCCAGAATGCAACGTTAAACTTACCAACAATTCATCCACCGCTCCTTTCTCCCTCCTGCTAGCGCAGGATTCGCAACAAATCGGTATGCGTGTCGGTCCACAAGGGCGTCCGACCCAGGTCGATTTCCAACGGCTGCTGGTGCTTGCGCAATCCCTCCAGCACTCCTGCGTCCCGCGATAGTATCATCCAGTCGGATGCAAACAGCCCCATCGAGTGCCGGTCCTGCTCAGTCTCCGGCTGAAGAACCCGCGCCGCCCGATAGCCATGCTTCTCCGCCAGCCGCAGCACGATCGCCCGCAGGTCCAGCCTCGGGTTCGAGACGTTGATCGCCAACACCCCGTTCGCCGCCAGCCGCCGATCGTAGATCGAAAACGCCTCGGTGGTTAGCAAATGCGTCGGCACGGAATCGCCGCTAAACGCGTCCATCACCAAGAGGTCGTATCGCGCATCCCCTTCGACTGAAAGGTTGGCCCGTGCGTCCCCCAACACGACCTCCATCCGCGCAGGCGAGTCCGACAGATACGTAAAAAACCGCTCCGCCGCTTCCGCCACCTGCGGATCCAGCTCAAAAAAGCGGTACGAATCCCCCGGCCGCCCGTACGCCGCCAGCGTCCCTACCCCCAGTCCCACCACCGCCACCCGCACCCCTCCGCGTGCAGCCGAACGCGCCGCCAGGACTTGCAGCGTCTGCCCGATCCCCGACTCCCGGCCAAAGTAGCTCGTCGGCAGCCGCCGCTTATCTTCCGCCTGGAACTGCATCCCATGCGTAATCCGGCCGTGCGTCAGATACCGGGCGTGCAACTCTGCATCCTGCCCGTTCCGCTCGACCACGCTAATCGCGCCGTAAAAATTCCGCCGCTCCCACAGCACCTTTTGCCGGTCATCCCAGCTCTCGTTCGCCACGCTGGCCGCCACCAACAACGCCACGATCGCCGCCGGGACGACGATTCGCCGCTGCCTCGACAACCGATGCACCACCTCCCTTCCGACCGCCAGCCACACCGCCAGCGCGCAGCCCACCAGGATTCCCAGCGGCCACTCCAGATAGCTATCAAACAGCGCAGGCGCCGCCAGCGCGACGACTGGGGGGGG
>JALHPA010000171.1:0-3081 GCA_022842745.1 Pirellulales bacterium | reverse complement strand
AGCCCCCCCCACCGAGATCGCCAGGTAGTAGCCCGTCAACTGCCGCGGGTCGGGCCGCAGCCGCGCGACTTCCCCATGCGCCAACATGCACGCGCAGAACATCCCCCCCAGGTAAATGACCAACTCATGAACAAACCGGTACGGCACGTTCAATAACACCAGCACGCGCAAATACGGCGCTCCCACCGCCACGAACCCCAACAACGCCAGGCCAAACACCCGCCGGTCGTACCACCGATCGTGCTCGAAACAAAGAATCAACGACACCAGATACAGGCTTAGCGGAACCACCCACAACAGCGGAAGGACCGCCACGTCCTGCGAGACCGCCGTGGTCGTCGAGAGCATCGCCCAGGTTCCAAACGCCGGCCAAGCCAACCAGCCTATTCGATTTCTCCAGGACGCTGGCGCCCGCGGGACCCGCGCGCCGCTCTCCGCCGTCTCATCGCCCGCGGTCTCATGGCCGTCCCGTTCGTCGGAGTTCGCTTCCGGCCGATCCTCCCCCCCGCCGTTCCATTGCCAGGCCGCCAATCCGCTGGCCGCCGACAATCCAGCAAATCCCCAAAAGCCCCACGTCCAAAATCGAGCCTGCGTCGGAATGTCAAACGCCGGCTCAAACAGAAACGGATAGCTGACCAGGGCCGCAAGCGACCCGGCATTCGACAGCGCATACAGCCGGTAAGTGGACCCGTTCGGCGCCGCCCGGTGCCGCCACGAAGACACCAACGGCCCCGTGGAACTGAGCAAAAAATACGGCAGCCCCACGGTCGCCGCCAGCCACACGAGAATCGACGCCGCTTGCCCCGCCTCAGCCTCGGCGGCGCTAGTGTCTACCCCGCTTCCGATCGTCGGCGCCAACGGCAACAACCAGCACGCCGCCGCCAACAGCGCCATGTGCAACGCCGCCTGCCCAGAAATCGGCAGCCAGCGTCGGCTCGCGTCGGCGTACAAATAGCCAGCGCACAACAGGACCTGGAAGAACAGGACGCACGTACTCCACACGGCGGCCGCCCCCCCATACCGCGGCAAGATCGCCTTGCTCAGCATCGGCTGCACCTGAAACAACAGAAACGCGCCCACCGCGATCGCCGCCGGAAACAGCCCCCCGGCCAGTCCTCTCCAATCGCGAGTCGGTGCTATTTCCATATGCGTCCAGCGGTGGGGCCAAGCGAAAGCTGCGAAATCCCGCGAGTTTTGAGGCCATATCGGGCTTCCCCCGCTTGCGGAGGTCGCCTCCAAGCCTTAAGTTTACATAGGTACCCGCCGGGACGCTGGGGTTTGCGGGGGCGGAAATCGCGGTCGCACGAAAAACGCTCCGTTGCTTTACAGGAGGACTTCTGTGTCCGACGCCGAAACCAACGTCCTCGCGGTATTCCGCCGCTTCCGGGTGGGACCGTACCAAATGCTCTGTTTCAACGGCCCGCAAGCGCAACGCATGCGCCCCGCCATTCAGAAGCTGATCGCCAAGCGCCTCGCCGTGCGCGAGCACTTCCCCAACGCCTACTCGCTCACTCCCGCCGGCTACGCCGTCACTCGCACCCTCGGCCGAGCCGGTGGCGAATAGCCGCTAGCCAACAGCCGCTCCTGCTGCCAGTCGCTTCGCGCTTGCCGCCTCTCTGTCTCGCTCCCTATGAATCGACCACGCCAGGAGGAACGCCATCGCGGCGCCAAGGGGGCGCGCGAACCCAAAATCGCCCGGACCAAACTCGGTCGAGGTCTGGTGGCCGCCCGCGCATACCTCCCCTGGGAAATTGTGGGCGAAGTGCAAGGAGAGGTTTTTTACGACGAGAATTATTCTTCGCGCTACTGCATGGACTTGGGCGACGGCGCCTGCCTCGAACCGGCCGCGCCCTTCCGCTTCATGAACCATAGCTGCTTGCCCAACTGTTCCCTCCGCTGGTCCGACGTCGCCGCCGCCAACGGCCGCACTGCCCGCCGCATGTTCGTCCTGGTGATCCGCCCCATCCAATCCGGAGACCAGCTCACCATCGACTACGGCTGGCCCGCGCATATGGCACAGCTATGCCGCTGCGGCGCTCCCCAATGCCGCGGTTGGATCGTAAGCGGAGACAGCCTCGACGAAGTACTCGATCAACTCCCACTCGATCAACTCCCCCTCGACCAACTCCCACTCGATCAACTCGCAGCCGATCCGCTACCCCGCTGATCTTCTCCCCGAGCTGTCGAGAAGTCGGCTTGCTGCCCTACTCCAACTTCAATCCCAACAGGTACTCGTCCAACGCTTTTCGCTGTTGATTTTCTTTCTCCTTCAGTTCCGCGATCTGGGTGCGGAGCTTCTCGACCTGGTCCTCTTGCTCGCCGAATTTCTTCACGTACCGATTGTATAGCTCGCTGTTGCGGTCCAACTGCGCCATGTTCTGGCGGATCCGGTTCTGTTCCGCCTCGACGGTTTGAATCTGCTGCTCGAGCGTCTGTCGTCGGACGAGCGTCTGCTGGATGGCCGTCTTCAACTCGATCGTCCGAGCTAGCGCCTTCTTCACCTCTTCGCTCGCCGCTTTCGAGCTTATGTAAAACTGAATGGTCCCGTCGTCCAGGTTGTTCAAGGCAAACTGCTGGAGGTCCGTCCGCTCTTCCACCACCTTCAACTCGGCGGGCTTGCCCGGCTCGGCCTCCACGGCGAACCGGTACAAGGCGCGGGTCTTCTCCGCGGGCTCCTTTGGTGTCACCAGTGTCCAATTCGGATCGTTCGGAAATTCAATCAACACCGTCTTGCTTTTGTCGCCGGAGTTCTTGACTACGTACTTCGTTTCTCGCACGTACTTCCGTGACGCCAGCAACACCCCATTGGCGATTCGCACGCTCACCAGCCGTTCCGGATGCCCCGTGCTTTCGGGCGCGACCTCGGTGTCCAAATCCATCGCATAGCTAATCAGCCGCTCCCCTCCGGGGGGCAAATCCTCGATCCGGGCATCCCCGGCATAGGCCCCGTCGTCGAACACCGTAATCGGCCCCTGCATGATGTGCAACTTGGTGCTGTTCGTTAGTCTCAACCCATTCAGCGGATGCTTGGGATGCACCGCGGCGTTGTAAATCGCGACTTTCTTCCCCTCCACCGTTTCG
>JALHPA010000170.1 GCA_022842745.1 Pirellulales bacterium | reverse complement strand
ACGCCGAAACCCAACGTCCATCGCCGAAACCGCCGTACCGTAAATCCGGGCAGCCCCCGCATTGACGGCCCGCTTTGGCGAACCTTCCCGGCGCCGATCGCCGTTTAGGCTGAGCCATGTACGAAAACCCGCCGGCAAGTTTCCTGTCGACCTACGCTTCACTCCAAAGCCCCCCGCCCGCGCGAATCCCGTCGAACTCCGCCAGACTGCGATGATCGAATTCGACCACGTTTCGCGAACCTACGGCAAAAAGACCGCCGTTTCCGACCTTTGCTTGACGCTCGCCCCTGGTGAATTATTCGCGTTACTGGGCCCCAACGGCGCAGGCAAGACTACGACCATCAAAATGCTGGTGGGACTTCTGCAGCCGACGGCCGGACAAATCCGCGTTTGCGGCCGCGACGTGGTGCGGCAACCGCGCCAGTCCAACCAGTTGTTGGGCTACGTTCCCGACGAATCCTACGTCTACGAAAAACTCTCCGGCCGCGAGTTTCTCGATTTTGTGGCCGACATGCACAACCTTTCGGCCGCGGAAAAACGGTCCCGCGTGGCCCGCGAGATCGACGCCTTCGAGTTGCACGACTTCGTCGACGATCTCGCTGAAAGCTACTCCCACGGCATGAAGCAGCGTCTGGCGTTCGCCGCCTCGCAATTGCACGAACCGGCGGTTCTGGTCGTCGACGAGCCTATGGTGGGCTTGGACCCACGCTCCATGCGAATGGTGAAAGACCTTTTGCGTCGCAAGGCCTCCGCTGGAACCACGGTCTTCATGTCCACCCACTCCCTGGCGGTCGCCGAGGAGATCGCCGACCGTATCGGAGTGGTCGATCATGGCCGCTTGCGATTCCTGGGAACGTTGGACCAACTCCGCCGCCAGTTGGCCGTCACGCACACCTCGCTTGAGGATCTATACCTGGAGCTGACCCGGCGCGCCGCCGACAACGGCTCGACTGCCGCTACGGCGACGGCCGCATCGCCCCTGCCCGCGGCTAGCGGGTCCGACGGCCCGCAGGCGAGGATTTGAAGATGGCCTCCGCCACCGCCGAATCGAACACGGCCATCATCGAACCCCCGCTGCTTCCCGCCGACCGCGAGTCGCAAGTCTTCTGGCGGTTGCGGTGGTCCATTTTTCGCACCTCCCTGGCCGACAAGCTCCGCCACGCCCGACTTCGCGTCTCCCTGATCGTCGGGTTGAGCCTGTTTTTTTGGATCGGCCTGTACGTGCTATTCTTCGAGGGCTTCCGCTTTCTGTCGGCGGAATTGGAGATTGTCCAGGCACTGTACAACGCCTTCTTCGCCTCGCTCTCGATCATGCTGGTCTTTTCGACCGGAATCATCCTGTACAGCGGCCTTTACCGGTCTCGCGAAAGCTCCTATTTGCTCACGCTCCCTGCACGCGCCGAACGGATCTTCGTCTACAAGTTCCAGGAGGCGACCTGGTTTAGCAGTTGGGGATTCGTCCTGATGGCCAGCCCCATGTTGGTCGCGTATGGCGTTGCGGCCAATGCGGGCTGGCAATACTACGCGGCGATGCTGCCATTCATGATCTCGTTCGTGTTCATTCCGGCCGGAGTAGGGGCGCTGCTCTGCCTGGCGATTGTCAATTGGCTGCCCCGGTTGCGAGTCCATGCCATCGTTTTCGTCGCCCTCTCGGTCCTCGGTTTCATCATCTGGGTGGGCTACAACCTGGCGAGCGACAATGAATTCGACATGATGACTCCCCGCTGGTTCCAGGATATTTCCGAGCGGCTGAAATTCACCGAACGCCGCTTGCTGCCCAGCTCCTGGCTCAGCGCAGGCTTGCTGGAAGCCTCCCGCCCCGGCGTCGAAGAGCACGATGGCTACGAACCGTGGGCGGAAAGCCTGCTCTATCTGACCGTGTTGATCGCCAATGCCATGCTCTTGCACCAGGCGGCCATGCTCGTCGCCGGGAAGGTGTATCGCACCAGCTACAGCCGCCTGCAAAGTGAATTCACCTCCAGGCGCCGGATCGGCGTCAGTCTGGTGGACGAGCTTGTGTCCGCGTGCACGAAATTCTTGCCGCGACAAATGGGATTGCTGTTGGTGAAGGAAATGCGTCTCGTTCGCCGCGATCCCGTCCAATGGATGCAATTCTTGATCTTCTTCGGGTTGCTGGGGCTGTATTTTCTCAATATTCGCCGTTTCACCTACAACGCCAGCTATTCCGTGATGATCGGGTTTTTGAACCTGGCGGTGGTGGGTCTGATTCTTTCCACGTTCACCACCCGATTCATTTTTCCCATGATCAGCCTGGAGGGGCGCCGGTTTTGGATTCTCGGTTTGCTGCCGGTCGACCGGGATACGATCTTCTGGTCGAAATTTGTCTTCGCCGCCGTGGGTTCGCTGCTCCCCTGCGGCCTCTTGATCCTATTGAGCGATTTAATGCTCGACCTGTCCACCGAGGTCATCCTCTTGCATCAACTCACGTGTTGGACTTTGTGTGCCGGTCTGTCGGGCATCGCCGTCGGCCTGGGAGCGCTCATGCCGGACTTGCAGGAAGATTCGCCCTCCAAGATCGCCGCCGGTTTCGGCGGCACATTGAATCTGGTGCTCAGCGCCGCTTACATCATTGTCGTAGTCATGCTGACCGCGGCCCCCTACCAATTGATGCTCGCCGATGAGCACCATCTGATCGATAGCTTGTCCGGCACATTTTTGAAATTCGTAGGCAGCCGCGCAGGGGTAGCGACCGGCGCTGGACTCAGCGTCCTGGTGGGGGCCATCGCCACCGTGTGGCCGATTCGCGCCGGGTTGAAAGCATTCCGCGAGCTGGAGTTTTAGATCGCGATTGACGAACCGGCGATATTGTCGTGAAATTTTGTCGACGCGAATTTCAGCCCGTCTCCCGCTCCTTTAACGCAGGAGTCGAATGGACTATACCGCTCCGTCCGCCGCTTCAGCCTCGCGCGGCTCCGTCGGTTCCACCGTCGCGGGACGTTTGCGATTCTCGGCCGTGCCCGGCACGATCGCCGGGCTGGGCGACGTGCGGTCGATGATCTCCCGCAGCTCGGCCCCGTCAATCACTTCCCGTTCGATCAGCCGCTGGGTGAGCGCCTCGAGCGCCGGTCGGCGCGATTCGAGAATGTAGCGCACTTTCTCAATCGCTTCATCGATGATTCGCCGCACCTCCTCGTCGATCTCCCGGCAGGTCTGTTCGCTGAAGCTGCGTGTCGCGCCCATCTCGTTTCCTCCACCCACCAGAAACGGCGATCGGCTGCTCTCCCGGTAATTGACCCGCCCCAGCCGGCTCATTCCATAGTCCATCACCATACTGCGGGCAATCTCACTTGCGCGCTCCAGATCGTTGGAAGCGCCCGTGGAAATATCGTCGAACACGATCTCCTCCGTCAGCGTGCCCGCCAGCAGCACCTGAATCCGGCTTTCCAATTCCGACTGCGTCATCAGATACCGATCGTCCTCGGGCCGCTGCATCGTGTAACCCAGGGCCGCCAACCCGCGCGGAATGATCGACACCTTATGCACCGGATCAGTATTCGGCAGGCAATAGGCCACCAGTGCATGCCCCGCCTCGTGATAGGCGACACGCTGTTTCTCATCGACGTGAATCACCCGCTTGCGCTTCTCCAGCCCGGCCGTAACCCGTTCGACTCCCTCGTTGAATTCAGCCATTCCCACGGTGGTTCTCCCTTTGCGAGCGGCGAGCAGTGCGGCCTCGTTCACCAGATTGGCCAAATCCGCCCCCACAAAGCCGCTCGTTAACCCGGCCACCTCGCGCAGCGAAACCGTGTTGTCGAGTTTCACGTTCTGCACGTGGACTTTGAGAATCGCCTCTCGGCCGACGACATCCGGCCGGTCGACCAGCACGTGGCGATCGAAGCGCCCCGGGCGCAATAGCGCCGGATCGAGCGTTTCCGGACGGTTGCTCGCGGCCAGCACGATCACGCCGCTGTTGCTGTCAAACCCGTCCATTTCGACCAGTAGCGCGTTGAGAGTCTGCTCCCGTTCATCGTGCCCGCCGATGACGCTTGAACCGCGGGTCTTGCCTAGCGCGTCCAGTTCGTCGATGAAGATGATGCAGGGGGCCTTGGATTCGGCCTGCTGGAACATGTCCCGCACCCGCGCCGCCCCTACTCCCACAAACATCTCCACGAAATCGGAACCCGATAGGCTGAAAAACGGCACTCCCGCTTCGCCCGCGATCGCCTTGGCCAGCAACGTCTTCCCCGTGCCGGGAGGGCCGACCAGCAGCACCCCTTTGGGAATCCTGCCCCCCAAAAGTTGATACTTCTCCGGGGTCTTCAAGAACTCTACTACTTCTCGCAGTTCGTCCACCGCCTCGTCGATCCCGGCCACATCCTCGAAAGTCACTCCCAGGTCTTCCTGGGCGTACATTTTTCCGCGGCTGCGGCCGAACGCCATCGGCGATCCCGCCCCACCCAACCGCCGCATCATCAGGAATATGATCAAAACAAACAGCGGCAGGCCGATAATCATCGGCAGATACGTTTTCCAGACGCTTGGCCCCTCCGAATAGTCGAACGGAATCTCGTTCGACGTTAGAAGTTCGACCAATTGGCGACCGCTCTCTTCGGTGTCGCTTTTATTGGTCCGAAAGATCAGGTTCTTTTCCGGATCGCGCCGCGGATCGAGGTACTGCCGCGTCACGGTCCCTGTGACTTTGAACGTCTCGATTGTGACATCCGCCAATTGGGAAAACTGCACCTCCCGCTCTTTCCCGGGAGCGCCCACTTTGACGCGAATCGCCCCATCGCCCGATTTTCCGCTGTTGCGAATCAAGTCGCTCAGGTCGCTAAACGTGATCTCCACCTGCGAACCGAGCGAGTTGTAACTCACCACCACCAGGATCGCCATGCCCATCAAGAGAAACAACCACACCACGCCGTTGCCAAAAGTCCCAGTTTTGCGCTGATCCGGCCGGTTCTTGGGGTCGTTTCGATTTTCCATGCAGCCATGTCCTCAATGCGAATGACTTCCGTGGGCCAGACGACCTAGCTTTCGATTGCCGAACCGGCCTGTTTCCCTTTAATCGTAGGTGCGAGTACACAATCATACAACGAGCCGCCACGCCCCGGATTGCCGCAACCGGGGAACGTCCAAGTCGGATTGTCGGGCCGAAAGTACCCTCCTACAATAGGTTTGCGTCGATCCTTTGCGGCAGGGTGCATCCTGCTGCAAGTGCCGGGATCTTTGATCTGAGACCAGCCTAAACTTGCAGTCCCCGGCTGCCAATTCCCGGCAATTCACCATGACCCGATGCCCACGTAAAGTCGCCGTCTTCGGGTCCACCGGGAGTATAGGCACGGCCACTCTCGACGTGATCGAGAGATCGGCCGGCCGGCTCCAGGCCGAGGTACTCTCGGCCCACTCGAACACCTCCTTAGCCCTTCGCCAGGCGCAACACCATCGCCCTCGCTGGCTCGTGATTACCAACGAGCAGGCGGCCGCTGCCCAGGACTGGACGGAGCTTCCCGCAACCACCGAGTTGCTGACCGGTTGCCAGGCCCTTCAAAAACTGTTCGATGCTTCTGACGGACCCGGCCGGGCGTCTGCCTTGACCCAAACGGCCGAGCTCGCCACTGCTTCCCCTGATTCCCGATCGGCTTCTCGATTTCTCAGTAACACAAATCCGCTTGGCGGACACGGAAACGGCGCCGCCATTACGGCCTACCCGGTTGCGGCACAGCCGCCGCCGATCAATATCGTGGTCGCGGCCATTGTGGGTAGCGCGGGCCTAGAGAGCACCCTGGCGGCCATCGCCGCCGGCAAGCGTATCGGGCTGGCCAACAAGGAAACTCTCGTCATGGCGGGCGCGCTCGTCATGCAACAGGCCGCTCTCTCCGGCGCGGAGATTGTGCCGGTCGATAGCGAGCACAGCGCGATCTTTCAGTGTCTCCGCGGCGGCCGGCGAGAGGAGGTCCAGCGTGTCATCCTCACGGCCAGCGGCGGGCCGTTCCGGCGGCACACCCTCGCCCAGTTGCAGCAGGTGACGGTCGAAGAAGCCTTGTGTCATCCGAACTGGAGCATGGGCCCGAAGATCACCATCGATTCGGCCACCATGATGAACAAGGCTTTGGAAATCATCGAAGCCCGCTGGCTATTTGATCTGCGGCCGGACCAGATCGAGGTGGTCATCCATCCGCAGTCGGTGGTCCATTCCATGGTGGAGTTTTGCGATGGTTCCACTCTGGCCCAGCTTGGTCCCCCGGACATGCGGCTCCCGATTCAATTCGCCCTAGAGTACCCGGAGCGCCGCCTCGGTATGACGCAGACCTTGGATTGGAGGTCGAGTCGCAGCCTGGATTTTGAGCCTCCCGATCGCGAGCGATTCCCAGCCATTGGGCTGGGACTGGATGTCGCAAGCGCCGGCGGCGGCGCCGGCGCCGTCC
>JALHPA010000169.1 GCA_022842745.1 Pirellulales bacterium | reverse complement strand
GGCTGGGCTTACTGCTCACCGGCGCGTCGGAGACCCAGGCCCAACTCCCTTTTAGCAATCTGCCGCCGCCGCGGCCAACGGTGAGTCCGTATCTGAACTTGCTCGGTCAGCAGTCCCCCGGCGTGTCAAATTACTTTACGCTGGTCCGGCCGCAGATCGACCAAAGGAACGAGCAACTGCGACAGCAGCGAGAGATTCAGCAACTGCAACGGCAGTCGCTAACCCAGAGGACGGGCGGCGTGCCGGTGAGCGGATCGCGCGAGATTCGCGGCACCGGGCACGAATCGGTGTTCATGAACTATTCGCATTACTATCCCCAGCGGCGTTGATCGGCTGGCGGAATCGATTCAAAGCGCAACGTCTCGTAAGCCGTTTCCCGCAGGGAAGCGGCTTGCTTGTTTCTTGGTCGGCGGGACGCCGGGTTTACGTACCGGCCATCGCCCACTATGTTGGCATCGGAACTAGCACCGCTGCCCAGGATTTGACTTCCGCGTGATGCGTTACCACAAGGTGTGCTTCGAGTCGTTCGGATGTCAGATCCCGGACGAGGCGGTGTCGTCGGCGGAACTGGAAAGTCGCCTCGCGCCTTTATACCGCAGGCTGCGTTTGCCCGAGGGTCGGCTGGAGCTGATTACCGGGGTCCGCGAGCGGCGGTTCTGGCCGCGGGGGGCCTTGCCAAGCACGGCGAGTATTCGCAGCGGTGAGCAGGCGATCGCCGCCTCTGGACTCGACCGCTCGGAGATCGGCGCCCTGGTTCACGGGTCGGTGTGCCGAGACCATTTGGAACCGGCAACCGCTTGCCGGGTGCATCGGGAGTTGGGGCTGTCGCCGTCGTGCATGATTTACGACGTGTCCAATGCCTGCCTGGGAATGCTCAACGGAATCGCCCAAGTGGCGAATATGATCGAATTAGGGCAGATTCGCGCCGGCCTGGTGGTGGGCACGGAAGACAGCCGGGCCTTGGTCGAAACAACGATCGAGCATTTGAATTCGGACCTCAGCCTGACGCGCGACCAAATGAAGCGGGCGATCGCCTCCCTGACCATCGGATCGGCCAGCGCGGCGGTATTGCTGACCGACCGCGATCAGACCAGCACCGGCAACCGGCTGTTGGCCGGGGCGGTGCGAGCGGAGACCGAGTTTCATGCGTTGTGCCATAGCGGCCAGGACGAAGCGGTAGCCGGCGGAATGCGTCCGCTGATGGACACCGATTCGGAACGTCTGATGCGCGAAGGCATAGCGGTGGGGCGAAGGGCGTTTGACGATCTGCTGGGCACGCTCGGCTGGACGCCGGAGGACGTGGACGCGACCTTTTGTCATCAGGTGGGAATAGCGCACCGCAAGAAGATGTTGGAAACCCTGCGGCTCGAGCCGTCGATCGACTATGCGACGATCGAGTGGCTCGGCAACACCGGCTCGGTCGCGCTGCCAGTGACGATGGCCCTCGGAGAAAAGGACGGCCGATTGCGACGGGGGATGCGCGTGGCGATGCTGGGCATCGGCTCGGGCATCAACGCGCTGATGTTTGGCGTGGATTGGCAGAAAACCCCTTCCAATGGGTTGCCTGAAGGCCAGCAGCATAATCCGGCGGATTTGTCCAAAGCGACCGCCGAGGTGGGGGCAGCGGTTCGCTAACGGCGTCTCGGCCCATCCAACCACGAAGGCCGCCGGATCTCTCGCGGGCAGGCGGTCATCCCGCCTTGTCTTCCGCCGCAATGTTGCGCAGCAGCTTTTTCAGCTCGCCCACTTCGCGGTCGTCGAGCATGTTGAACACGTCGCGAATCTTGCCGTCGCGGCCGATCACCACCGCCCGCTCGGAATGGGTCTTGGTATCGATCGGCATCAACACCTTCTCCCGCGCAAATCGCTTGATGATTTCCAGGTCGCCGGTCAGAAAGTACCAGCGATCCAGATCGGTGTCGAACCGCTGGGCGTACTGGCGGAGGACCGCCGGGGTGTCGGTCTGCGGATCGCAGGTGATGCTCACGAACGAAACGTCGACGTCCCGCAAGGCCCGCTCGACCGACGCAATGGCCTGGTTCTGCCGAAAGCAGGGCCCTGGGCAACTGGTGAAAAAAAAGCTCACCACATAAGGGCGGCCGGCAAGCGCGCCCAGATCGAACGGCTCTCCGGATCGCTCGACAAGCGACAAGGAACCGATCAGTTTGCCCGCCAGCGCCTGGCCCAAGTTCGCGGCCGGCGCGCGGACCGAGGCGATCTCAGCCGGATTCTGGTGGCGCCATACCACCCAAGCGCTGTACGCGGACGCCGACACAACCAGAAGCGCCAACCACAGCGCCAATACGGGATTCTTCACAGCAAATCTCCCTCGATGCGGGTCGCCGATACGCGCCACGCCACAGCCAGCGCCGCTGCAAGAAATAGTAACGTCACGACGCCGCAAATCCATCCGGCCGGCAAGCCATCGGGTAAAGCCGCCGCGCGAACCGCGGCGTCCGCCTGGAAATACAAAATGCGACGCAGCCCGGCGACGCCATACGTTAGCGGATTGAGCGTTACAAGCCAGCGTATCCAGTTGTCTCCGGCGGGAAAAAAAGCCCCGGACAAGAGCCACATGGGAAGCAAGAATACGCTCATCACGGCATGGAAGCCTTGGGTGGATTCCATCCGCCAGGCGATCGAAAAACCGACCGCCGTCAACGCCAAACCCACGACAGCCATCCAGCCGATCGCGCCCAAGAGCGCAAGTAAACTAGGACGAACGCCCGCCGCAATGCCCAGCGCCAGGAAGATCGACGCCGCCGCCAGGGCGATCAACGTTCCGCCGACGATTTTTCCCAAGACCATCGACCAGCGAGGCGCCGGCGACACGAGGACCGATTGCAAGAACCCCTCGCGGCGGTCTTCGATGATCGAGATCGTGGCAAAAATGGCGGTAAACAGCAGAATCAGCACCAGCGTTCCGGGAAAGAAATATTCCGCGTAGGAAAGCCCCTCCGCAGCGCCCGGCAAACGGAACGATGGCCCCAACCCGGCCCCAAACAGAACCCAAAAGATTAGCGGTTGCCCCACGGCGCCAAATACGCGGTTTCGCTGTCGAACGAAACGAGTCCATTCCCTCCAGCAGAGCGACCGGGCCGCCAGCCATCCACGCCGAGCGTCGGCCGAGGAAACCGCTGATTCAGCAGACCCTGATGCGGCCGTGCGATCCGCGGAGGTAATCGTGAGGGGCGACATGGGAAACAGTCGTTGGGAAGCCTAATGGCGGTCGCGGGATCGCGCAGCAGGAACTCCATCATCAGCCGTAGCGAACGAATGGCCGGTTCGATCGACAAACACATCCTCCAGCGTCGCCTTCCCCAGTGTGATCGACTCGATGAGGGTGGGAAACGCGGCCATCAGGCGGCCGACCCAATCCGGCCCTTCGCTCACCCGTAACCGGATCGAATCAGACATCGGTTGCACGGCAAGGGAGAAGCGCGATTGAATTTCAGCGGCCAATTCGCCGGGAGACGACGTCGTTATCGTAATCGAGGCGCCCGCGACCGACGACCGCAGCGCCGCAGGCGTATCGAGGGCCACGATCCGGCCCCGGTCGAGAATGGCAATCCGATCCGCTTTGTCGGCCTCTTCCAAAAGATGCGTCGTGGAGACGATTGTGATCCCATCTTGAGCGCGCAGATCGTGCAGGTATTGCCAAAGCTCGATCCGGGCCAGCGGGTCGAGTCCCGCCGTTGGTTCGTCCAGCAGCAACAGTCCCGGACGGTGCAAAAGAGCCTTGGCGAGTTCCAATCGTCGTCGCAAACCCCCGGACAACGTGGACGCACGATCCCAGGCGCGATCTTGCAGCCGAAAGCGAATCAGCAGTTCCTCCCCGCGCTGTTGCATCTCCGATCGGCCGAGTCCGTACAGTGCGCCTTGGCAGCGCAAATTTTCTTGGACGGTCAAATGGCGATCGACGCTGGGCGCTTGGAAAACGACCCCCATGGCCAGCCGCGCAGCGACCGCTTGCCGCGGCAAGGGGCGGCCAAACAGGGCGATCGACCCAGACTGCGGCGCGACCAGCGTGGTCAACAGCCGAAACAGGGTGGTTTTGCCGCCGCCGTTGGGCCCGAGAAAGACGAAAGCCTCCCCGGGTTGGATTTCGAGCGATACGCCGTCCAGGGCCGTTCGGTCGCCGTAGCGGTAGGTGACGTTCTCGACGGAGACAGCAGGCGCAACGATGCTCACTGGCCGGTATCGCCTGGGGGCGAGCCTAGTGCTTGTCTTTTTCTTTGGCCTTATCGGCGTCCGCCGGAGCCGCGGAATACAGCCATCGCTCCTCCGAGTACTGCCCCGAAAAATCTCCCAGTCCGTGCATCCGCAGGCCGACGTCCGGCACCAGCATCAGCCACAGAAAAATCGACATCATGCCGGCCGGAATGGTCAAAACGTACTTCCAGTTGGCTTCGTACTTGACGTGCATAAAAAACAAGATGACGAGCATGGCCTTGGTGCAAGAGACCGCCATCATGAACGCCCAGCCGACGTGCGGCTGATCGTGAAAGGGCCACGGGAACGGAAAGTCGGCGTAGGTCCAGAAGGACATCGCCGTCAACAAGCACAACGCCAGAAACACATACCAATATTTGGCATTGCCGCCGTGATCGTCGTGCTCGGCATGGGTGAATTGATGGTCGACCTTCAGGTCCTCTCGATGGACCAGCGGGCCATGCGCGACTTCGCTTGCGGCATGGTCCGGCGAAGAGTGCGGATCGTGATGCGTCATATGTTTCTCCGGCACGGGAACCTTCGCCTTCCAAAAATCCGGACGCGAATTCCAATCCCCTGCAAATCGAGCCAGGTTTAGAACAGATACAGCAACGGAAACAGGAATATCCACACCAGATCGACAAAGTGCCAATACAGCCCAACGTTTTCAATCACGCCCGCCCGGTGATAGTCGAGTCGCAACGGGAGCAGCAGCAAGAACACGATCAGCCCCACCAGCACGTGGATGGCATGGAATCCAGTCAGCAGGAAGTAAGTGCTGGCCCACAGGTTGCCGCCGGGAATAAGAATCGGCAGCTGCAACCACGGGAATCGATCGTTAAGCCCCTCGGGGTGCTTCGCACCGGACTCGCCTTCGCTCTTGGCGCCATGGGCCGGCTCGTGCACCGGGCTAATCAGGGCGGCGATCTTGATCAGATTCTCCGGCCCTTGCGCCGCCGAATCTTGAGCGACCGGAGTATTCACCAACTTCGAGATCTGGTTGATCTCCGCCGCCGCTTCCGCGTCATCGATTTGCTTGATTTGCTCCTGAACGTCGGCATCGGCCAGGCGGTTGCGAATCGCTTGCGCGTAGTACAGATCGGGACGCTCGTAAATGCGGCTGCGGGGAGTCGCAGGATAAATCCCGTGATCGAACTTCGCCTTGTACTCGAATAGTTTCACCCCTAAGAACACCGACCCCAACAGAAACGTCACCACCATCCACATTTTGGCCGCCGAAACCTGGTTCTTCTTGGCCGACTCCAGCGCCAACACGACCGACACGCTGGAGCAAATCAGCACGAACGTGTTGAACGCGCCGATTGGCTCGGACAAATGCACGTCGTGGGGCTTGGGCCACGTCGGCGCGCCGAAGCGGAGCACGATATACGTCCCAATCAGCCCCGCGAAAAACATGATCTCGGTCGATAGAAACAACCACACGATCAGTTTCCCGTTGGTCAACGGCAGACCGGTCTCGTATTCGAGTTTCAGGTGCCCGTCGGAGTGGGCGTGCCCGTGGGAGTGGGCATGATTGTCGTGGGTTGCGACGGCCATGAGGATTATGAGTGGATCGTGGGAAGGAATGAATTCGAGCGACTGAACGAACCGGTCAGAGCATCGGAGTACCGATCAGCAACGTTCAAGTTAATGGTATTCAAATTAGCAGTACTCAAGTCAGCGGGGCCAGTACAAACAAGCCCAAAAGCGCAGGCAAGTATACCAGGGACACGCGCAGAAGCCGGCGGGCCGAACGATCGTCGCGCCGCGACAAAAACATGCACGAAGCAGCGAAATAAGCGATTCCAAGCAGCATCGCGCCCACTCCATAGGACCGGCCGGCCAGCAACAGCAGCGGCAACAGGCTGACCGGAAGGAGCGCCAGGGAAGCGACCACCGCCTGCACTCCTGCGCGCATGCCGCTGGGGTCCACCACCGTCAACATCCGTAGTCCAGCGCTCTGATACTGTCGCCGGTAGATCCAGGCAATGGCCATGAAGTGCGGAAACTGCCACAAGTAGACGATCAAAAACAAAGTGGCTACGGTCAGCCCACCACCGGAGAGTGCAAATGATCCCTCCACCGCCGACCAACCCATCAGCACCGGCATGGCGCCGGCAACGGCCCCGACGGCGGTGTTGATCGGCGCGACCGACTTGAGCGGGGTATAGGCGAACACATACAAAAACC
>JALHPA010000168.1 GCA_022842745.1 Pirellulales bacterium | reverse complement strand
AGCAAGCTTCCCCAGCGAGGATCCGTGTCCATCATCTTGGAATCGGATTGTGTGACGGCCCGCAGCAGTGCATCCGTCATTCGTGATCGCGACGAAATCCACAGCGAATCGCTTGATGCCGATTTCAAGACGCCGACCAAGTCCCTGTCCTGCTTGCATTCCAAGACACGTTTCGGCCCCAACCGCCTCTTCCAGCCCTTCTCCGCATCAAGCAGGATAAATTGCGGACTTACCCTCTTCTTTGTAGAGCCAGCCATGGTCGTCATCGCAATTACTCCTCTTCCGGTTCGCTCGAGATCGGGTTGAATTTTCCGTGCAGCTTGTCCCACTCCGACCTCAAAGTGTGCCACTCCTTCATGATGGCGGCCTTCACGGCGTCATCGATCTCACTCCACTTACCACCATCGAGAAACGTCCCGTTGCGCAAAGAAAGTCGCCATTGTTCCCCCCTGCGAAAAATCGAAACGTGCGGTTCCTCCGGCCCTTCGGCGTCATAAAACTTCACTCGCCAGCCCGCCTTGCGGAGCACGGCTGTCAGAGAAAGCGAATAGGGCATCGAGATCCGGCCAACTGTTATCCGTCCTAGAATTATGTCTCGTTTTACAGATTGTTCAAGTCGGACATTTCTGCCCCCTGGATCGATGGGCCCAATGCAGGAACCCCCCTGAAAATGCCAGCACGACCAACTGCGTTCGCTGCCGTTCGTGCTCGCCTCCGCGGTTAATGCGCTGCTCGGAGCACGGTTGCTTGGTTGTTCCGCACGGATAATTCGACGGGTGTCTATAGGTTACCGGCTTCTCGGGCGGGTGCGATGTTGTTCATAGCACATTCGAGCAGCAGTTTGACAGGTTCTTCATCTCATTCGACGGGAAAATTCCCATGAGATTGCCCGTGATTTACGGCGTCATCGACCGCCGCATCCTCGTGAACTACCGGGTCGATCCGGCTCTGCTGGCGGCCACGCTTCCCGCTCCCTTCCGGCCCAAGTGTTACCGGGGGCACGGCTACGTTGGCATTTGCCTGATCCGCCTACGCGGAATACGGCCACGGTTCATTCCCGCTTGCCTTGGAATTTCGTCGGAGAATGCTGCCCACCGAACCGCCGTCGAGTGGAACGAAGGGAATTTGGTCCGCGAGGGAGTTTTCGTCCGTCGCCGAGACACGAGTTCATGGCTGAACACGCTCGCCGGGGGTCGCTTGTTCCCCGGCCTCCATTCCCACGCCAACTTCAACATTCAGGAGAGCGACACCCATTTCGAGGTCGCCCTGCAAAGCGACGATGGGACGACGAGTCTCTCGGTGGTTGGAGACGTTGTTGATCGGTGGCCGGTCGCCTCGGCGTTCGGATCGCTTGCCGACGCCTCGTCATTCTTTCAAGGCGGGTCGATAGGGTATTCGACCACGTCCGACTCGCAGAGGTTCCAAGGGCTCGAACTGCGATGCCGACGCTGGCAGGTCCAGCCGCTGGCCGTGTCGGCGGTGCGCTCGAGCTACTTTGACGACCGTTCATTGTTCCCAACCGGGTCGATCGAATTTGACAGTGCCTTGTTAATGCGCGCCATTGAGCATGAGTGGCACGGTCGACCAGACCTGTGTTGCTAAACTTGACCTACTCCGCCACCTCAACCCCCGCTGCCACCTTCGTCTCCTTCGCCAAAGGATCGATCTTCACCGGCACCGTCCAAATCACGCTTCCCGTCTTGCACACCCCTTCCGGCCCCCCCTGGCAATAATAGTGGTTCACAGACAGCCGCAGCTTGTCCTCTCCCGCCGCTTGCTTTCCCCCCTTCTCCGCCCCCCCTTCGTCCCCGGCGGTTCGTAGCGGCAGCGTGATCTCAAAGCTCTCCTTCGGCTCTTTGATCCGCACCGTCTGCCCAAGGCCTGCCCGCTCCAACGGTCCCTTCTCCGCCACGGCGTCCACCACGTACACCGTCGGCGCCAACGGGTTCGTGTGCCACCCCTCTGGATACTTCAGCTCCACCTGCACGGTAATCGCCCCATTGACCGGCCGAACGGTCGCCGGCGCAAGCGCGATCTCCACCGCGTTGCGGAAGCTCGGCCGGCTCGCCGCTGCCGCCGGCCGCGGCGGCGCGGGCGGCTTCAATCCCTCGATCGTCAACGTCGCCACGTTTCCGCTGGCGATATCCACCGTCCGAATCGCGTGATTGTTCGTATCGGCCACGTACAATTTCCCCCCCGCCGCCGAAATCCCCGCCGGCTCGTCGAACTGCGCCGGCATGTCCGCCGCGCCAGGCGCCCCCGTTCCCGCCAGCGTCCGAGTCGCGCCGGTCGCCGGATCGATTTCCTTGATCTTGTTGTTGTACGTATCGGCCACGTACAGCTTGCCCCCCTGGTGAACCACCCCCAGCGCATGCTGCAACAACACCCCGGTAGTCTCCGGTACGCCTGGCCGGGTTCCCCGTTTCCCTGTGTACTTCGCCAATCCCGTCCCATCCCGATCGCCAAACACAAACAGCCGCCCCTCCGGCAATTCAGACGTCCCCACCACCGTCCGCACTTCCTTCTTCGGGTCGAACGGCACCGCCCGGATCGAGCTCCCCTCGCTGTCGGCCACGTACAGCCACTCGCCGTCCCCGGCCAGCCCGCTCGGCTGGGCAAACGAGGAGTAGCCTGATTGATAAGGTCGCGGCGGCAACAGCGCCCCATCTCGAATATCCTCCCGCCCATTGCCGGCATACGGGCCAATTTCCGACTCGTCCAGGGGCATCTTCCAAATCTGGTGCGGCCCCGCCATTGCGATATACAGGTCCTTCCCATCCACCCACAAGTCCCACGGGCTGTTCAGCGCCGTCGTCTTCGGCAGGCCGACAAACCGCGTCGGAACCGTGTTATCGAGCAGCCGCGCCAAGGGAGCGTTCTCGTCCGCCATCCCCGGCCACGCGTTCCGCCCCTGCTTTCCCGTCCCCGAAATCGTCGTCACACGCTTCTTGACCAGATCCACCTTCCGCAGCAAGTGGTTCTCCGTATCCGCCACGTACAGCGTCTGCCCCACCAGCGCCATGCCTTGGGGATGATCGAACTGGGCGGTAGCGTAGCCCCCGTCCGTCGCTCCCGCCGTCCCACTGCCGATCGTCGCCAACAACTTGCCCTCCAGGCTGGTCACGACGATCCGGTTATGGTTGCTGTCGGCGATGAACAACCGCTTGCCAGCCTCATCGGCCATCACCTTCCCCGGAAAACGCAACGGCGTTTGTGCCGCTTTGGCCCGTTCCAGGTCGAACTTGATCGGCTCGGTATTCAGCAGCTTGCGCTCGCGGTAATACGGCAAAAACTTCTTCAAAAATCCATCGAACGCTTCGAAGCTGATCTCCCCGGAGTCCCCCGCCACCAGATTCCCTTCCGGATCGATAATCCGAAAGCTCGGCCAGCTATTGACCCCATAAGCGTCCCAAATCTTGTGCTCCGCGTCGTTCACCACCGGATGCTCGATCTCGTAACGCAGCACCGCCTCGGCGATATTCCGCGAGTCCTGCTCGCCGTCGAACTTCGCCGAATGCACCCCGATCACCACCACCTCATTCGGATACGCCCGCTCCAGCTTCTTCAATTCCGGCAGCACGTGGATGCAATTGATGCAGCAGTACGTCCAAAAATCCAGAATCACGAACTTCCCCCGCAATTCCTTCAAATCCACCGGCCCCGCCGAGTTGATCCAGCCAATCCCCCCATCCAACGCCGGCGCAGGCGTCCTCCGCCCAAAAGGATGCTCTTCCATCGGCACCTCCTCCTTCGCGGTCGGCTTTTCGGCTTGCTTCGTGCCAGATTGATCTCCCGGCTCCGCCGCCCCGACCGGCAAATTCAAACCCGGTCGCAGCGCCAAGAGCGCCAGCAAAACCGCCGCCGCGGCCCCAATCGCCCGCCACCTCAATAACCACGTCCAATTTATGCGCGATGCCATGCTTGCAACTTCCCTTGGCTCGGTACCTTCAAACATTCGACCCCCTCTGACCCCTGCCGACCCAGCGGATTGACGAACCATCCCCTAAAACCGCTAGTCCGCGATCATCAACTGTCCTCCCCGTTCCTCGCGCCGAATGGTCCTCCCCAGCCATTCCCGCGACTTTTAATGTACCCCCGCGCCATGCCCGATGCGATCCTTTGATGTCCCGCCTGGGCGAACGGTTTCCCACCCTCCTGGGGCGACTCGACAATCTGCCGAATCCGCGACCAATGCTCAACTTAGGGTAAATGCGTGAGATAGTGACTTTCCGTCGCGCAGCGGTAAAGCGCGACAAAGCCTACTCCTCAGAATAATTGGGGACGGAGCATGTCCCGTCCGAAAATCAATTCATCCGGCCGAGGGCAGCCGGCCATTCGAAGTTGACATATCAGCAACGCCTGCCTAGATTTGCGCACGGACTCGCACCGATCGGAGCGGCGACAAATACGACGAACGGTATGGCCAGCTATTTGCTGTCAGATAGCTCCGTTCCGTCACAGCGGGTAACCACGTCTTGGGAGAATTGGCCTGTGCGCATGTTTTTCGCCCTGGCAGTTGCGCTTTGCGCATCGATCGCTGCCCCCTCCGCGTCCGCCCAGGAGTGGGCCCGGAAAATGTTCAAAACCACCAGCCACGATTTCGGCACGGTGGTCCGCGGCGCGAAAACCGAGTTCCGCTTCGCCTTCAAGAACCTCTACGTCGAAGACCTGCACGTCGCCGGCGTCCGCTCCAGTTGCGGTTGCACCTCACCCGAGGTCAGCAAACGCGATCTGAAAACCTTTGAAACCGCCGACATCATCGCCGTTTTCAATACCCATGCCTTTCTGGGCCATCGCTCGGCTACCGTCACCGTCACCTTCGACCGCCCCTTCTACGCCGAGGTCCAACTCCAGGTCTCCGGGAATATTCGCGGCGACATCGTCGTCCAGCCGGCCCTCGTCTCCTTCGGCGAAGTCGACCAGGGACAAGCGATCGAACAGCGGGTCACTGTGACCCACAATAGCCGCCCCGACTGGAAAATCCTCGACGTCCGCTGCGCCAACACCAACTTCGAAGTCGAGCCGGTCCTCCGTGCCCGCGCACCGGGCCAGGTCTCCTACGATTTGAAGGTAAAGCTCAAAAAAGACGCCCCCGCCGGATACATCAAGGACCAGTTGTTGCTCGTCACCAACGACGCCCAGGCACAGCAATTCCCCATCGAGGTCGAAGGCCAGGTCGTCCCCGCCGTCTCCCTTTCCCGCTCGATCGCGTTCGGCACGCTCACCCCTGGGTCCAAAGCCACCAAACCGCTCATCGTCCGCAGCAAAAAGCCGTTCCGCATCACGAAGATCGACTGCGAAGACGAACGGTTTTCGTTCAAACTCCCCTCCCCGGACGTTCCCGCCAAATCGCTGTACCAAATCCCCGTGACCTTCGAAGCCACTGAGCAAACCGGCAAAATACTCGGCAAAATCACGATCGAAACGGATGCCATGTCCAGCGAACTGCCTCCGGTGTCCGCCCAGGCGTTCGTCAAGCCTGCACCGCCGGAAGAACGCGCCGCTCCGAGCACCGACGAACTCTCGTCGCCGAGCAAACCGAACTCTCGCCCGGCCGCGGACCAGACTCAGCCCGACTCCACCGCTCCAGCGTCCCCAGGAACGGATTCGGGGCCGGCGGATCCAGGGCCGGCGAATTCCAATTCTCCCGATGACACCGTGCCGGCGGCCGCGGCGCCAAGCAACTCAGGACCGGCAGCCACCGTGCCCGTCGGCACGACGGACGACGCTGCTTCGGCCCACCGCCCAGCGGGCAAAGAACGAACTTCCAGCCGCCGCGCTGGAACGCCCCGCAACAAATGGGTCGCTAAGAACCCGGATTGACCCCGCATCCGCCGCAGGTCAATCAGACTGCTCCCCGCCGATCGTGGATCCCTCGCGAATCGGCCGAGGATCGTCCCGGAAGCGTCAATTCAACCAATCTGGGCTCGGCGGCGCTTCCGGCCGGGCAAGTGGAACAACGTCCACAACCGCCCTGCTTGGGCCGCACCAACGCCCGATACCCCAACCAGGCAAGGTGCGCGACTGCCGCCGCGACAATCAGCAAGACAACTGAGTTTTGCCATTCCACCACGACAAAGACCCCCTCTTGGGTCGGCGCCAAGCCCAACCCAACGACTTAGACTCGGGACGCCCAGGCCCCCGCCATCCGCATACTCGCTTCTCTGCCAGTTTATCCGATCCGCATTCCAATCTGGTACGTCAACAGCGCCCCCAGGTACGCCAGCCCCGTCATATATACGAACGTAAACAGCGGCCACCGCACGCTGTTCGTCTCCCGCTTGATCACCGCCAGCGTGGCGGCGCACTGCGCGCACAGCGCGAAAAACACCATGATCGACAGCGCCACCGGAATATTGAACACCGGTTCGTCCGTCCCGTCCCACCGCGCGTTGCGAAGCTGC
>JALHPA010000167.1 GCA_022842745.1 Pirellulales bacterium | reverse complement strand
TGGCCTCTTTATCAATCCGCTCCCGAAACAATTCTACCGCCAACTCGACCGCTTCTTCACTGCGAATTAGCTCCTCTAACCTCGGAATCTCATAGTTGGGATTCTCGTTTTCAAACCTTTCGACGAATTTCCGCGCATCGGCCACGCGGTTCTTCAACAGCAGACCTATTAGATACACAACCCCCGCATCTCTCCGCGAAACGGCCAGTTCGTAGTCATCTTTACGACTCCGCCCTGCTCCAAAGTACTTTTCCAGCGTGATTCCGCCTTTGCCGCTGGTCTCAGGAAATCGTTTGTCCAACGCCTCAAAGAGTGTCAAATCGTTCGGCGACGTTACCAGCAACCATTGCGGTACTTGCAGGTCATCAACCCGGCGCAGGGCAATTTCGCGCGCCAGTGTTGCGGTCTTGCTGCCAGAGGGAAGTGACAGCCTCTCTCGGCGCTTGGTCAGCAACTCGGTCAGCCGCGCTTCCGCTTTTTCTTTTCCAACGAGCGCCACAAGGTCTGGAACATTCAGCTCCCCGCGAGGATTGGGTTTCTCCTCTTCAAGAGCGACTTCTTCGCCCGACGGTTGGCTGACCGCTTCCCCAGCCAAAACCGCCAGCGAGCCCCGATTTCCCTTCGATCCCAGACTGTTGGCAATCAGCGCATCCAGCAACGAAGAATCCAGTTTCTTCAGCCGCTCCACCAGGTCCTGTCGCACCTGCCGGTCGTCAATCAAAATCGCCCCCAACAACCGCAATCCAATCTCCCTCGCGCTCGCCTTCTCCCCCAGCGCCGGCCGCCGTTCGATCGCCTGCGCCAGCGCCGCCCAATGCGATGGCGGAGGCAGCGCCAGCAACACCCCTCGCACCCCGCGAAAATCCTCGTCCTCGTCTCCGCTCCTACCATCGCCAAACGGCTCATCGGTTTTAGCCTGGATGGCCCCCTGCCGATCGAATAGCTTCAGCCACTGCTCCGCCGCCTCCTCGGCCGGAATCGAAGCCGCTTTCGACGCAAACTCCTTCAAATCCCGTATCAATGTCGCTTGAGGACTCTCGGTCCTTTCCGAATTCGCTTCCTGTTGCGGCAGCGGCGCCGCCAGCCGCTTGAGCAAAGTCGAAGTGTCGGGATAATCGGCAAACGCCCACCCTCCCAACAATCCCCAACCCACGGCCACTAGGCAACGAGCTCGCATAGCTCACCCCCAAAAAAAGAGTACCTCGATCCCTCCTCGTCCGAATTGGATCCTACCGGATCGAGGGGAGAATTGCGAAAATGTCCTAAGATTTTTCCGTTCCCGACCGATCCCGGCTTGGCCCTGGCGCGCCATCGCGATTCAATAGAACTTCCCATGGTCAACCCCATTCTCCTGCCCGAAATCCGCCTCATGCTGGCCGAGCAGGACAGCCAAGGTCTGCTCGAAGTCGCCACCGAGTTGCATCCCGCCACCGTCGCCGACTTCACCGAGGGCCTCTCCGTCGACGAAACCTGGCAGGTCCTCGCCCACGCCCCCCTCGCCATCCAAGCCGACATCTTCTCCTACTACTCCAACAGCAAACAGGAGGAACTCGTGGAAGGGGGCGGCCGCCAACGCATGTCCGCCCTCCTCGAGGAAATGGCTCCCGACAATCGCGTTGACCTCCTCAAGCGCCTCGACGAACGCCTCGTCGAAGACCTCCTCCCCCTCGTCGCCAAGGCCGAACGCCAGGACATTCGTACCCTCCTCTCCTACCCCGAGCACAGCTCAGGCTCGGTTATGACGACCGAGTACGCCTCCATCCCCGCCGATATCTCCGCCGGGGAAGCCATCTCGCGGCTCCGCATCCAGGCCCCCAACAGCGAGATGATCTACTACATCTACGTCCTCGGCGACGACCGCCATCTGCTCGGCTTCGTCTCCTTGCGAGATCTGATCCTGGCCCGTCCCACTACACCGGTCAGCGATCTCATGGAGCGCGACGTGATCTCCGTCCGCGTCGACGAGGACCAGGAAGACGTCGCCAAGAAAATGGCCCGTTACGACTTCCTCGCCATGCCGGTCGTTGACACCACCGGCCGCCTGGTCGGCATTGTCACCCACGACGACGTGATCGACGTCGTCGTCGACGAAGCGACCGAAGACGTCCATCGCATGGGCGGTCTGATGCCCATGGACGAAGACTACCTCGAAGCCAGCTTCGCTTCGGTCTGGCGCAAGCGCTCCTTCTGGCTCTCCTGTTTGTTCATCGCCGAACTGTTCACTTTCACCGCGCTTGCCAAGTACGAAACCCTGATCGAAAAGGTTGTTATTCTCAGCCTGTTTGTCCCCTTATGCATTTCCACCGGCGGCAATTCCGGTTCCCAAGCCGCCACCCTCATCACCCGCGCCATGGCCCTCGGCCAACTCCGCCCCCAAGACTGGTGGCGCGTCCTTCGCCACGAACTAGCGATGGGCTTGGCGCTAGGGCTGACTCTCGGATCCATTGGCTTCTTCCGGGCCTGGCTCACCCCGGCCCATGTCTTGGCAGCGCCTGGAAACACGGACATTACGGCAACCGCACTGGCCATCATCATTTCCCTTTCCGTAGCGGCCATTTGCCTATGGGGAACGCTCGTCGGCTCCATGCTCCCCCTGGTCTTCAAACGTCTCGGTTTCGACCCCGGTTTTGCCAGCAGCCCCTTTGTCGCGACCTTTGTCGACGTGACCGGGATTGTGATTTACTTCACAATCGCCCAAATCTTCGTCGACTTCACCTAACCGCTTCGACCCGCCCTCACCATCGCCTCCTCTCGTCCGCTATCCACCCGGTCGGATGCGACCGCCCGTTTGCTGCACCACGACCGTTGGTCGCAACTCGTTCATCAGAAACAATTTACGTCCTTTCACTACACCTCCCATCGCCCTTCGCCTAGCCAGAATCTCCCTCCCCAAACATTTTTTTCGCTCCCCGCGCGAACCTCCCGGCCGATGGAGCGTCTTAGCAGAAGTCCCCGGTCGAGCCGTTCGACCGCGGCGGTAACGTGTTAGTTGCAGCACCACTTTCCGGTTTCACCGGCGGCATCTGTTGACTTCACTCGCCGCTTATGACACTTTTGAGGGTGCCGATCCATCGCGCCTCCTCGGCGACCGTGCGAGGAATCCTTCCCAAAACATCCGTTTTCCGTTAGTCCATTTGTTGTAGCTGTCAGCGTTTCCATTTTCTTTCTCTCCAACCCGCGCCTTCGCGCAGGAGCGAGCCATGCGTACCCCATCCCAATCCGCCACGATCCGCCGCGTCTTTGCGTTCCGCAACGACCGTGACGCCGTCGCGATTGCCAAGGGTAAACGCAGCGCGCATCCCTGCGCCTTCTACGGAGCGCACGAGCGTTCGGCCGCCACAGCCGAACGCGCCGTCGCCGCCCCCTGGCGCGTCGAGGTACGCCGCTTCGTAGCGGTCGCCGTACGGGTACTCCGTAATCGATTGCCGCTTGGCAGTCTACGGATGGCGCCCTGCCTGGCGGCCACGCGTCGCGCCGTTTCGGAACCCGTCGCCAGAAGCTGATCGGTTGCCCGCGCGGGCAAATCAGCCTCTAACCCGACGGAGCCGGCCACTGCGGCGAAAAGTGCGTTCGCGCCTTTTCTCCCGTTCCCCGGCAATCGCCCCCTACGCGGTCCCATCCGCTGGCGATCCCCTCAATCCACGGTTGGAACAAGTCATGACCACGCTCGCGGAAAACGAGACCCCAGCGACCGACTCCGAATTGCTCGAGTTGGTCGCATTAGCGAAGTCCGGCAACCGGCACGCCTTTGGCCAACTGGTCGAACGCTTCGAGCGGACGATCTACGCCATCGCCCTGCGCAAATTGAACAACCATGCCGAGGCCCAGGAACTGGCCCAGGAAGTCTTCGTCCAGGCCATGCAAAAGCTGCCGCAGTTGCGCGACCCGGCCTGCTTCCCCGGCTGGCTCCGCTCGATCGCCGTCCGCATGTCGATCAATCGCTGCCTGCGCCGAGGTCCGGTGTTCGCCGCCGAGTCCCACTCCCTCGAAGCCTCCTGCGTGAATACCGACACCCCGCTGCGCCAGGCCGTCGCCAAGGAAACCCGGCAACAAGTCCGGGCCGGCTTGAAAAGGCTCGGAGACATGGACCGCCAGACGCTGGAAGCGTTTTACGTCGAGGGTCGTTCGCTCTTGGAAATGAGCGACGACTTCGAGTCCCCGGTGGGAACCATTAAGCGGCGGCTCCACGTCGCCCGCAAGCGGCTCGCCAAACACCTGGCCGAACTCGCCCCTGCCTGAGCATGTCCCAAAATCGGTCCTCGGCGGCGCGGCTTCGCCGCCCGCCGGGGGCACCGGTCAATCCACGTTTGCAGTCAAACCGCTTACAATCCGCTCCCGCACTGCGGCTACGTCCATCTCGATGGCCAGATCCGTGTTCGGCCGCCATTCTCGCACCTGCCGCCGGTCGAAAACTGTCGCCCCCATCGTCAGCTCTCCCTCGACCTCCACGTCGCAGGCCGCTTCCTCCTCGTACTGGAAGTACTCGGGGTTCGACGCCGCGATCACCGCCGCGGCGCCGCGCAAGTAAATCTCCTCCAACCCCAGCCGCTGCCGATGCGCGCGATACGCAAACGGCAAAATCTTTCGCAAGAACTTCCCCGTCCGCGTCTCCTCCGAAGGCAACTGGTCGAACAGGTCGAATCCCCATAACAACCGATCCGTCACGTCCAATGGCAACAACGTCTTGGTCATCGGCAACCGCAACACGTAACGCGCCGACAACGGGTCGCAGTAAATATTGAACTCCGCCGACGGTGAAACGTTCCCCGGCGCCGTCACGCACCCCCCCGCCACGATCAGCCGACCGACCTGCCCGGCCAGCGACGATTCCCGTTGAAACACCCGCGCGATATTCGTTAATGGCCCAAGCGCAATTAGTGTCACCATCCCGTTCGCCGAGCGGATCTCGTCCGCCAACACCTTTTCCGCCGTGTGCAGATTGGCCAATCCCGCGACCGGAATCTCCGTCGCTCCCAGGCCATCCGCCCCGTTCATGTGCAGCTCGTCCAGGGGCAACGGGTTGTCCAAGGGCGCCGCGCCGATCCGCGGCCAACGCAAGGGATCGATTTGTTCGATAACCTTCTGCACGTTGGTCGTGGCCATCGCCGCCGGAACGCTCCCCCCGGTCGCCGTCACCGCCACCACATCCAATTCCGGCAGACCCAACGCCAAGGCGATCGCCACGGCATCGTCGATGCCCGGATCGACGTCAAGTATCACCTTCCTAGCCATCGCTCACATCCTCCACGGGGTCTGGTGGAAGCGCACAGTTCGCTTCACGATCAATCCCTCCCCAAATTCTAACGCTTCGCTCCCCTCGAATCGACCTCGGGCGATTCCTCGCCTATCGGCCACACCGAAAAAAATGTGGAAAACTTGTCAATCCGCCCTGGACTTTGCGCAATTGCTCCGTAGGCTATTTGATGCTGTACGGATTGAAACCAGCCTCAGCCGCAAGAGGAATGCGCAATGAGCCGAGCGAAAGTTTCGCCGCTTGTTCAGGGACGAAAAGCGCGTGGCGAATGCTCCCTGGCGCAACCACCCTCGATCAACGACGCCCCCCGCGCCGCTCGCTCCTCCAACCTCCGCGCCGCTTCTAGCGCTGTCCGCCCCACGCTCGCCCCTCCCCGGGGTCGGCCGCCGCGCGATCGATCCTCCGATCGCGCCCGCAAGCGACCCCCCTTTCCCGAAGTCGCTGTCCGACCCGCCCCGAACGCCCCGGTTCGCCCGGCCGCGCCGGTCCAAGTAACCCAGGCACGCTCCGGCGACCATCCAGACATCCATCAGCTCCTCTTGGCGATCTTCCAGGGACCCTCTCGCGACGAATTCCATGCGGTCCAGGACGACCCCTGCTACGAACCGTCCCACCGTCTGCTCGTAAAGCGCGATCAACGCATCGTCTCCCACGTCCACCTCACCCCCCGCACCATGCTGTTCGGCGGGGAAAAACTTCCCACCGTAACGCTCGGTTGGCTCGGCACGCTCCCCGAACATCGCGGCCAGGGACACGCTTCCCAATTGCTCCTCCACGCGGAACGCTCCATGCGCGCTTCGGGCGCGGCGCTTGGTCTCCTCCGCACCACGATTCCCCATTTCTTCCACCGCCACGGTTGGGCGGTCTGCGGGCGGCATAGCTGCTCCCGGGTCCGCGCGCGCACCCTTCTGGCACGCCAAAGCGCTGCTTCCAATCAGACCCGCCTCCCCCTCAACATCCGCCTCTGGCGGCACGTCGAGCTCCCCTCCCTATTGCGAATCTACGGCCAAAACACTGCAGGCGCGTTCGGTCCCCAAGAGCGATCCGAGCCATACTGGCGCTGGTTGATCAGCCGCAAAGCCTTCGATCACATCATCGTCGCGATTCACGGGCGGGATCGCATGGACCTCGTCGACACCCATGCTCCGCTCGTCGGCTACGCGGTGGTTCGACAAGAACGGGT
>JALHPA010000166.1 GCA_022842745.1 Pirellulales bacterium | reverse complement strand
TGGTAACAGGTCCGCACCAGGGAGAACTTGTCCGCCAGCCTGGCATGACCCGGAAAGATCTCCGAGATTTCGACTCCGGGGGCATTCGTTTTGATTGGCTTGAACGGCCCGCGAATCTCGGCGGGCGCCTGCGGCTTCATGTCCCAGGTATCCAACTGGCTGGGGGCGCCAAGATTGAAGATCATGATGGCCGCGCGATCGTCGTCCTTTTTCGCTGCCATTGGGTCGGTTTCGGCGATCGCTTGCCGCGCTGCCAGAAACTCCGGCAGCGAAAGGCTAATCGCTCCCAACGTGCCCACCTGCAAAAAGTCCCGCCGCGTGACTCCGTCACAAGTGTGAGCGGTTCCCCGACCGGTCAAATTCAACATGGCGACACCCGATCCCCTTGGTAGTACCGAACTTCCGCCATCCGCTGGCTCCCCAATGCGACCTGGGGATACCCGATTTGCCTATGCTACCAGCGTTCCGCAGGAATCTCAACCAAACTCGGAAGCGACCCCAATCCTAACATTTCCGTAACCCGCGTCGGGTTTTGAGCGGCGGGTTGCTGTTTGTCCTGTTCTGCGGAATTGGTATCTTTTGCCGCCGAACGATATGCAAATAAACCACCCCAGCAGCGAAATGTCGAATAGCAAGGCAGAGTCGCGCGCGGCCCCATCATCCGACTCCCTGCGACGCATCCCGGCACTCGCTCCCCATCCCCCCGTGGCACGCAAATCCCTAGCTTTGACAGTTCGCCAGCCGATCCTGGCACTATTGGACGGTCCCGCACGGTCGGGCGCCGCTTCCCGGGTGGCCTGCGAGAGCAGCGTTCGCCGTTGGGGATTGCCGTTGGGTTTTGCCTTGATTGGATTGGCGATACTGCCCATCGACTTGCCGATTTCTCACTGGTTCCTGGATCATAACTGCCCCGACAGCCTCGACAAATTGCTATCGCTGAGCGAGTCCTTCGCTCACGGCTTGGGCGCTGCCCTTATTTTGGCCACGGCGTTTATTCTCGATCCGGCCACCCGTTCAGCGATTCCTCGGATGGGCATTGCGTCATTGGGAGCTGGCCTGTTTGCCAACCTTGGCAAGCTGGTCCTCTCGCGGACCCGACCGGACCACTTTTCGTTCCATGGCACCGTTTGGGACACTTTTGGAAAGTGGTTTCCGCTGACTTCGGCCGGCAGCGGGGGCCAGGGCTTTCCTTCGGCGCATGCCGCGACTGCCGCTGGATTAGCGTTGGCGCTGGCCTGGCGCTATCCCCGCGGGCGGATGTGGTTTTTCTTTCTGGCCGCGTTGAGCACCATGCAGCGAGTTTCCGCCGGAGATCATTTTCCCAGCGATGCGCTGTGGGGTGTGGCGGTCGGGTTGTTTGTAGCCTTGGGCGTTCTGCCTGGCGGGTTGCTGTCGCCATTCTTTGGCCGATTGGAACGATCGCTCGCGGGTCATCGCGGCTGATTCCAACGCCCGCCGGGCCTGCGAGCCAAAAGCTCGCTCGGCTCAAGCTTTCTCGCCGGTCGCCGAATCGTATAATGGCGTCGCCCGCGTGCGGTTCCTTTCTTCCGGATCACCCCCACCCCGCTCCAATATGCGTTGCCCCGACTGCACGACCGAGGTTCCCGACAACGCAACCTTTTGCCCCCAATGCGGCACGCGGCTGGCCGAATCCGGGGGCGCGGCAGGTAGTCCCGCCCAGAAGACCGCGTCCGCCCCGCCCCCTGGCCCACCCCCTGCTTCGCGTTCTCCGAGCGAACGATTGCAATCGGTTGCCGCCGGTCGGGGCGGTCGAGAAGACGTTCCCGAGCAGGATCTCTGGATTGGCGGCTACTCTCCCAAGGCGATGTACGGTTCTTGGATCGGCGCCGCGGTGGCCACGTTTGCCGCCGTGGTCGTCGTGGCGGTCTGGCAAAATACTGGTTTCGCTTGGACCGTCGTGGGCATTGTCGCCGCCGTGGTATGGTCGGCGCTTTTGTTGGTTCTCGTCTACCGCCGGGCCAGCGTCTCTTACCGACTGACGACGCAGAGGTTTTTCCACGAGAAGGGCTTTCTCAGCCGGACCACGGACCGGGTCGAAGTCATCGACATTGACGATATCACGGTGAAGCAAGGATTCATTGAACGGCTGCTCGGAGTGGGCACCGTCATTATCAGCTCCAGCGACCGCACCGAACCGGAACTCCCGGTGGCTGGCATCGACCAGGTCAAACAGGTGGCGGACGTGCTGGACAAAGCCCGCCGCGCGGAGCGACAGCGCCGCGGACTGTACATCGAGTCGATCTAGCGCGCTGTTGACTGCCCAAGTGCGCCGTTTGAAGCGAAGTCCCCTCAACTTACCCAGCCCGAATAATCCTCAAGCTCCATCCCTTCGCGCGACGATAATCCTTGCCGACGACCGATCGTTTACGGCCTCGGACCGGATGCGCCATGACTCCGCTTGCATCGATTTTCGGTCCCACCACCCTTGCCGCACAGGGAGTGCGGCGGGCCATCGCCGCGGCTCGCGGCGCGAATCCCACGGCCAACGTTGCTGCGCCAGCGTCTGCTTCCGCCGCGGCGGCTTCGCAGCCTAGCGACACTCTGCGGATCTCCTCCCCCCAGACCGACTCGACCGGGATCGCCCCTGTCTCGGAAAACGGCGGTGCGACCAAAACATCGGTCGAGGACGTTCGTCGTGCGCGCGACAACAATCTGGAGCAATTTCGCGATCTGATCAAACGGTTGTTCCGCGAGCGCGGAATCGACAATGGCCGCGCGATCCGGCTCGAAGCCACCGCCGACGGCCAGGTTTCAGTGGCCGGCGATCACCCGCAGAAAGACGCCATCGAGCAAGTCTTCCGGGACCAGCCGGAGGCCCGGACCCTGTTCGCGACGATCGCTGGTCAGTCCTCGCTGCTGCAGGCCGCCGAGACCGCCGCCGCGTTCCAACAGGCCTATACCGCCGACCCGGTCGCCGCCGTAAAGCAGTTCGGCGACTTCACCGGCGGACGGCGGCCGAACTTCTCGCTCTCTCTCGACGCGGGCGAACTGGCAATCCAGTTCAACTGATCGCCCACCCCGCCCTCCCCTGCCCTGACGAGACGGTGGCGGATCGTCGCGCTTGGGGTCCTTGAAATCCTATCCAAACCGCATGGATCTGATACACTGCGGGCCTGAAACCACTCCTGTTTCGAACCCGGGGAGCGATCCGGCATGAAGGGCTTGCTTGCGGTGCCGTTGTCGATTCTGACCACCGCCCTCTGTTGGGGCGTGTATGGCGTTGTGCTCAACTTTGGCGCCAAGGAGATGCAAAACAGCCGCCTGCTCCCGTTTATTTGCGTTGGACTGGCCTATTTCGCCATCGCGGTCGTCGCCCCTGGCCTGTGGCTGCGGCAGTACGGCGAGCAAGGGGCCTGGTCGGCAACGGGCGCGATCTGGAGCTTTGTTGCGGGGGCCGCGGGAGCCTTGGGCGCGCTGGGGATCATTTTGGCGCTCACGTTTCGGGGCAATCCGATTTACGTCATGCCGTTAGTGTTTGGCGGCGCTCCCGTCGTCAATACGATCACCACGATGGCCCTGGGAAAATCGTTCAAGAACGTCAACCCGGTGTTCCTGGCAGGCATTATTCTGGTGATCGCCGGGGCAGCGATGGTTCTTGTCTTCCGCCCCGCTTCCCATGCCCCCACCGGAGCGGCGGCGGTTCCCTTGGCGTATGCCGATGTGGCCCGAATTGTGGGATCGATCGCGCTGACGGTGATCTGTTGGGGCGTATATGGGCCAACGCTTCACAAAGGGCAGATGGCGATGAAGGGGAGCCGTCTTCGACCCTTGCTGTGCGTCGGCCTGGCCTATTTCGCGATCGCGGTGGCTCTCCCGTTTGCCATCATGCCCCTCGTCGACGACCCAGGCGCTTGGACGACCAAGGGGACTTTGTGGAGCCTCGCCGGGGGCGCCGCCGGCGCGGTCGGGGCCATCGGCATCATTCTGGCGTTTAATTTTGGCGGTAAGCCGATCTACGTCATGCCGCTGGTATTTGGCGGCGCGCCGGTCATCAATACGTTTGCCAGCATGGCGTTTTCGCCGCCTGCCGACTCCGTCAGCCCGCTGTTCCTGGCAGGACTTGTGATCGTGGTGATTGGGGCGATCACAGTCTTGGTTTTTGCCCCGAAATCGGCGCCCCACCCGGCGCCCACCGCCGCTGTGCCCAAGCCTCCCTCGGCCACTCCGGCGCCGGCCCAGACTTGATGGCAGGCGCGCTCTGGACGGTGGCATTTGCCTTAAACGGGGGCTTGGATTAACCTCGGGTGGAATCCGTCGGTCGAACCGCGCTTTTTCGACCCCTGGTGAGTTGATCCGGGGGGCAGTCCGTTGACCCTCTAGCCGGTCGATTTGGGGTTTGTCCCCGACTGGGCACGGTCGCCCTCCGGGGCCGCAAATTCCGCGACGGATTCGCAAGCATTGTGCCGAGACAGCAGGGATTGGCTCCATGAAGTGGCGAATTTACTCTTCGCGTACGTCGCGCGCCCCAAGTGCTCGTAGGCGAACGCTCGGCTGGGGTCTGGAGAGGCTGGAGCCGCGGTTGTTGCTGTTCGTCACTCCGGCGGGGCGGTGGGCCGATACGCAGGTCTCCGTGAGCATGCTCCCCGACGGTGCGCCGACGGAAGGGCACGTCAGCTCGCTCTATGCCAACCTGGACAATGTCGCTCCGCGCCAGGTGTGGCAGCGGGAATTTGCGCGGGCATTGCAAACCTGGGCCACTGTCTCGTCGCTGAATTTCCACTTCGTCGCCGACGATGGGTCTCCCACAGGCGCGATTGGCGCGGCCCAGGGAGATTCACGATTTGGCGACATCCGGCTGGGCATGCATCCTCTGTCTAACGGGTATTTGGGCTACGCCTATTACCCCAGCGGCACGACCAAGGGGGGGGACATTTTTCTTGATCCCAACGTCGGGTTTCAGGTCGGCAAGCCGGTGGATCTCTACTCGATCCTTTTGCACGAGGCCGGCCACGCGCTGGGCCTGGGACATAGCTCCGCCGGTACCGTGATGTTCGGCACAATCAACGGTGTCTATACCGGGCTGTCCGCCGACGACATTGCCGGCATTCGGTCGCTGTATGGCGAGCGGCGACCCGATTCGTTTGACCAGGCGGCACGCAACGAGACCCTGGCGACGGCCACCGAATGGAAGAGCGTCAAGCTGGGGATGAACTCCGTTACTGCCGACTTGACCGACCTGTCCGACGTGGACGTTTATCGGCTCAGGATCCCGCCAAAGTCCAACGGGACCGCGGCTGTCACCGTCGATGCCCGCGCTTTGAGCCTACTTGCCCCGAAGGTATCCCTTTTCAACTCTTCGGGGCAGTTGATCCGCGCGCACGAGGGGCAGTACGGCCAGTCGGCCAGCGCAATTGCGACGGGACTGGAGGGGGGAGAAACGCTGTACGTGGTCGTGGACGGATCCGGGACCGACGCGCTCTCGATGGGCGCTTACGCATTGAACGTGCAATTCGTGGAATTGGACGCCGCCGATCCGCCCCCCCCAGAACCGGTTCCGCCGCCACCGACCGACCCCGTCGCCGCGGATCGGTACGATAACGCCGCAGCGGGCAACCATTCCGCTAAGTCGGCGACCTATCTGGGGACTTCGGGCAGCGTTTCGCGCACCGGACTGACGCTGCATTCGCAGACCGACGCCGATTTTTTCCGGTTCCGACCAGCGGTGTCAGGTACCTATAGCGCGCACGCAATGACCCGGGCCGACGCGGCGTATATCGACGTGACGCTGATGGACAACGGACTGCGGAATTTGGCGATCGGAGCGCCGCGCTCGGGGGGAGGAGAGACCGTTGTTGCCACGCTTGTCGCCGGGCAGGATTACTACCTGCGGATTTCCAGCGATACCGGCTCCCCAGTGGCCTACGACCTGATTGTGGGAAAGCTGGACCAGGCGAACCCAAAGATCGGGACAGCCTTGGCCGCCCCCGACCAGGGTCATGGTTCATTCGGACCCGGCGGGATCCACGACGACGGCCGCGACGAACATGCCCAGGAGAGTCCAGCGTCTGTCGCCTCCGCGCCCAGCGAAGCGGCGCCATCCGGTTCTCGCGGCATCGTACCCCCGACCGAACGATCAACTATCGTCGCCAGTTTGGATGACAACTCCTCCGTCCATCCCACCCCAGACGCGCCCTGGGCGGCGCTGGCGGCGGCTTGGCAGCGGACGGTCGGGCTCCTCTCGAACCACGAGCAAGCGCGGGACAAGCTCTTTTTTCGCTTAGGGCAAGACTTTCGAATCGCCGAAGCGCTTTCTGGCCGCAAGTCGGGCCGCAGACTTTAGCGAGACTCTCCGTTCGCGACACGGCGTGGCAGTCTGCATACTAGGCAATCGACCGCCATCCGCCGCGAAAAGTCAGCGTTCTTGCGTCGCTCTCCCCCCTTTCGCGCCGCGCAACGTACTCTGCCCATCGGATCGC
>JALHPA010000165.1 GCA_022842745.1 Pirellulales bacterium | reverse complement strand
GCTGCAGCAAGTCCAGCAGAATCTGCCGCCAATCGCCAGACCCTCGTCCTGCAGTAGCTCTCTGGCCCCCTCCCGACGCGCACCCGCCTCACGTGTCGCGCGAATCGGACTCTCGCATAGGTAAGGGAACGCCGTAGCCACAGAACGGCTTCCTCGGGCTATAATCGCTCCTGCTTTCGACTGGCGGCGGACCTCCACGCGCGGCGAGGCAATCCTCGCCGGAGGTCAGCGGCCGCGATTCATTTTGTGGGCGATCGCGAGTCGATCGTCGCCGGACGGCCTCTGTTTGGACCCTTTCAACCCCATCACTTTTTTCAGCGACAACGCCTGGAATGGACCGATATCACGCCCGACGGCAACGCCTGCGAAAACAGCTACGCGCGGCGCAAGTGGAATCATTGCTGGTGACCAATTTCACCAACGTTACGTACCTGACGGGCTTCTCGGGCGATGACAGTTATCTGCTCGTGAATCCGTCCGACGAAGTCCTGATCACGGATCCGCGATATACCGAACAGCTTAGCGTCGAGTGCCCCGATTTGCGGCTGGTGGTCAGGAAACCTGGGACGTCGATGATCGATGGAATTGTCCGGGCGTGTCAAGCGGCCAAAATTCGGCGGTTGGGGATCGAATCGGAATCCATGACGGTCGGACTTCGAGATCGGATAGCCGATCGCATTCCACGGGTCGACATCGTGCCGTTGGAGCCTTTGGTTGAGCGGCAGCGATCGATCAAGGATGCTCAAGAAGTCGCCGCGATTCGTCGGGCGATCGCGGTGGCGGAATCGGCCTTTACGGTCATGCGATCTCGAATCGATCTCGGGCAGACGGAACAGCAATTTGCCAATGCCTTGGAATCGGACATGCGCTCGAAGGGCGCCAAGGGCGCCAGTTTCGATCCGATTGTGGCGGCGGGACCGCGTTCCGCCTTGCCACACGCGCGCGCCACGAGCGCAACCCTGGGCGAAAGCGGCTTTCTGCTGGTCGATTGGGGGGCCGATGTGGAACACTACAAGAGCGACTTGACGAGGGTGCTAGTCACCGGTAAAATCCCGCCCAAACTCGAACGTATATATAGAGTTGTGTTAAAAGCCCAGCGTGCCGCCATTGCCGCAATTCGACCTCAAGCCCGTTGCGAGGACGTGGATTGCGCGGCTCGCTCGGTGATCGAGGAAGCGGGCTTCGGTAGCCGTTTCGGGCACGGTTTGGGACACGGAATCGGCTTGGACATCCACGAGTTGCCGCGCTTTTCGCGTCGCAGCCAGGAGGTACTCGAACCGGGGATGGTGGTCACCGTTGAACCTGGCATCTATTTGCCGGGTTGGGGGGGCGTGCGGATCGAAGACGACGTCCTGGTCACCAAAGCCGGCTGCGAAGTTCTCACTCACCTCCCCAACGATTGGGAGGACGCCTTTGCGATCCCTGCCTGAGCCGACCTTGGACGCATTTCTTGTCCCGCCGACCGGCGGTTGGAGTACGACCGTCTTAGGCGCGATCCCGCCGCGAGCCGATTATTGGTTGCGCTGATATTCTGGAGCACTAGCATGATGAACTCTGGTTCTGGCGGGGGCGACATCTTCGATGTCAAGAAGGTGCGCCGACTGGTCGAGTTGATGAAGGAGCACGACCTGGCCGAAATCGACCTCCGCCAGGCCGACCAGCGAATTCGGCTGCGCCGTGGAGCGGAACCGCTGGTCGCGACAGGAACCCAAGCGGCACAAGCGCCTTCCCACGCCGCAATGTCTGCTCCCGCGGCCGCCCCTACGGGAATTCCCGCCGCTAGTGCGCCCGCCGCCGGCGATGAAGCAGGCGCCTTGGTCATCAAGTCCCCGATGGTCGGTACTTTTTACGCGTCGCCGAATCCAGAATCGGCGCCGTTTGTCAAAGTCGGCGACCATGTCGGTCCGGAGACGGTTGTTTGCATTATTGAAGCCATGAAGGTCTTCAACCAGGTTCCGGCAGAGGTCGCCGGTCAGATAACCGCGGTGCTAGTCGACACGGGCGAGGCCGTCGAGTACGGTCAACCCCTGTTTCGTGTCGCGGCACGCAAATGAGCTGGGCCGGCTACCTCGTTGGCGCCGCGCGGCGGTCCACAACGCGGCAGTCAACAACGCGGCAGTCAACAACGCGGCAACCGCATCCATCACGCCCCCGCCAATCAGCTTTTGCTCGATGTTTAAGCGCATATTGATCGCCAACCGCGGTGAAATTGCCCTCCGGGTAATCCGCGCCTGCCGCGAATTGGGAATCGAGTCGGTCGCCATTTTCAGCGAGGCGGATCGAGGTTCTCACTATCTGAGCCTGGCCGATGAGGCGTATTGCGTCGGTCCTCCCAAGGCCGCCGAAAGCTATCTGAAGATCAATCGCGTGATCAGTGCGGCGGAGATCGGCAACGTCCAGGCGGTCCATCCGGGATATGGATTTCTCTCGGAAAACGCCCATTTCAACGAAGTCTGTGGAAGCTGCAACATCGTGTTCATTGGGCCGTCTCCCGAAGCAATGGCCCGTTTGGGCGACAAGAACAGCGCGCGGAAGCTGGCTCGCGAGGCGCAAGTTCCGGTCGTTCCCGGCAGCGACGGATTGATTACCGACGAACGCGAGGCGGTTCGCGTCGCGCACGAAATTGGCTTTCCCGTCCTGATCAAGGCCACCGCGGGAGGAGGCGGTCGGGGAATGCGCGTCGCCAGCAACGATCTGGTGCTCAAAAGCGCGATCCAACAGGCGTCGGCCGAGGCGGAAGCCGCGTTTGGAAACGCGGGAATCTATCTCGAACGTTACATCGAGCGGCCCCGTCATGTCGAGGTGCAGGTCATCGCCGACCATCATGGAAACGCCGTTCACCTGTGGGAGCGGGATTGCTCCACCCAGCGCCGCCACCAAAAACTGATCGAAGAAAGCCCCTCCGCCCACCTCTCGCCCGAGAACCGGACGGCCATGTGCGAAAGCGCCGTCCGACTGATCAAGACCGCCGGATACACCAATGCCGGAACGGTCGAATTCATCGTCGACCAGACCGGCAATTTCTACTTCATCGAGGTCAATGCCCGCATTCAGGTCGAGCATCCGGTCACGGAAATGGTGACGGGCATCGATTTGATCAAAGCCCAGATTCGGGTCGCGGCTGGGGAACCGCTGCCGTTCCAGCAGCAAGATATCGTGTGCCGGGGGGCCGCCATCGAGTGCCGAATCAATGCCGAGGATCCTCGCCGAAATTTCGCTCCTTCGCCGGGCAAGATTCAGCAGCTTATCGCCCCCGGCGGTTTTGGGGTGCGCTTCGATTCGCATGCTCATAGCGGGTACACGGTCTCCCCCTACTACGACTCGATGATCGGCAAGTTGATCGTTCACCAGCCGACGCGGCGGGAAGCCATCGATTGCATGCAGCGCGCGCTGCGCGAAATGCGGATTGAGGGAATTCACACGACCATTCCGATCCATCAGGAAATTCTCGGCCATTCGGCATTTTCCGATGCCCGCATCGATACCACTTTCGTCGAGAGAACGTGGTTGAGCTGAGCCGGGGGTTGTGAATCTGCAAGTACCGTCCTCGTGGGACGAACCCACCGTCGGGATGCTGGGCCGGCGTTCTGGTCAGCCACTCGGCCTATCTGTTAGGATGCCCAACGGCAACAAGCCTCGCTCGCGTTCCCCCGCCAGTGAATTTACTTGGCCGTTGACCGGGGAACGCCACTCGCAACTCGCTAACCCCACCCTTGGCACGCCTCTGCTTTTTCGCCCATGCAATCTGATTCTGAAGCGGTTTCCCTTCAACCGATCGAAGGTTGGCACTGCACCCATCTGTACTATCGATTCGACCGGGCAAGGCTCCGCGATCTTAGCCCGGAAGAGTTGTCGCAAGGGCGCACGGAGTTCGTTGCAACGCTTGATCCTCAGGCGCCGGACGCCGTGTCTCGCATCCAGCCAAGTCTGGTGAGCGGCGCGAAAGCCGACTTTGGGTTGATGCTGCTCGATCCCGATCCGTTGCGCATCGACGGTCTCCGTCAGCGCTTAGCCTCCGGTCCGCTGGGGCACGCCCTTGTGCCCACCTACTCCTTCGTCTCCCTCACCGAGGTCTCTGAGTACGTCCCCTCGGTTGAGGCTTACGGCCGCAGGCTGGTCGAGGAGGGAGAGCAGGCAGACAGTCCTACGTACCGCGCCAAGCTCAAAGCCTATGAAAGCCGCGAGGTCATGATGAAGCGGCAGCGCCTCACTCCCGACCTTCCTCCCTGGCCGAGCACCTGTTTTTATCCCATGAACAAGAAACGGAAGGTCGGCGAGAACTGGTTTCTGCTCCCGTTCGAGGAACGAAACCGCCTGATGGCCGAACACGGCCGCAGCGGCATGGCCTTTGGCGGGAAGGTGACCCAGTTGATTACGGTGGCCCTGGGATTCGACGACTGGGAATGGGGCGTCACGCTTTGGGCTCGAAATCCGGCGTTCCTTAAGGAGATCGTTTACAAGATGCGATTTGACGAGGCCAGTGCCCGCTACGCGGAGTTCGGTCCGTTCTACGTCAGCTACGTCACCACGGCGGCGGGATTGCTCGACCACTGCCGAATCGGCCCAGGGAAGCCTTGATGCCGCCGACGGCAATGTGGCGATCATCGAACGAACCTCACGGGGTGGGGGAGGTTCTGCGGGATCGAGGGTAGCTCCGTTTGACAAGGCTCCGAGAAAGAATCGTGAACGCGGTCGCTTTATCAGCCCGATCCCTCGACCTGATCCCTTGACGCGGTAGCGCTCGGTTCCTAGCCTACAGTTGCCGGGAAATGAATCCTGTTCGCATAAGCTCGCAGTGTGCCCGGACGCGACAATCGACGCATCGTTCAAGGCGGCTCATTTCGGACAATGCTGCGCAACAATCGATCGATAGCCTTGGGGAATAGTGTAACGGTAGCACGACTGACTCTGGATCAGTTAGTCTAGGTTCAAATCCTAGTTCCCCAGTAACACAAAGCCTTGCCAGCAAAGAACTTGCGGCAAGGCTTTTTTCGTGGGCCGAGAGATAGGAACCGCCGGTACTACCTCGGTGCTACCGGTTTAGGTAGTGTTTTGGCCAATCTCGTCCGGTCGTTTGTTAACCGGATGCAACGGGGTGCTGCCAGAGGGGTGCCGGAGGGGGGGTACTTTCTTGCCGCGGGACGCGCGATCGGGAGCATGCGGATTTCGCCAGGGTGGGGCTTTATGGGTCCGTGTTGTGCAAATCTACGGCCTTCGCCCCCGGCCGACGGCCACTGGTCCACGGTGCCGCGATTTGATCCGATTCGGCGCCTGCGGATCGGATGGGGGGCAAATGCGTCGGTCCCGAGTTGACGACTTGGTCGTCACGGATGAAACGGTTTTGAACCAGGAGTACGACGCAGTTCACGGTTAATCAAAAAAATCGGTGAACCTTGGCTGCCCGGCCGGCGTCTAAAATGTTCAGACGGGCAGGGGCACAGGCGGACAGTAGATTTGAAGGAGGAATGGTAACTTCCATGACGTTTTTGCTGCCGAGGTCGAAACAAGAACGCATAGGCGCGGGTTATTCCACCCTGCGAACTGCGAATTCCGATTGCCGGAAATCGTTTGCAGGGAATAACCCCGCGCATCCGCTGCGCTTGTGACGCTCGGCCGCAATATCGGCTGGAAAGGCAAATAGAGGCCTGGTGTCACAAGACATCGGGCCTTTTTTGTTGCGCTGAGTCGAAGACTTCGCGGACCAATGATTCAAAACCTGGGCCGGTAGCTGAGACGGCATAGCGCTTGGCTGAAAACCAGGAGACGAGGATTCGAGCGCCTCCCGGCCCACTGCGCTCAGCGTACGCGCTGACGATGGCTCGTTCGTCTATCGGTTTGAGGATACGGCCCTTTCAAGGCCGAGAGATGGGTTCGACTCCCATACGAGCTACTGGAGTCCGGAGCATGGAGGTGGGAGGCCGGAGGAGAACGCGAAACGGAAACGCCGCCTGCAAACTCCAGCCTGCCGTTTGTCCGGTGGTGTAACGGAAGCACGGCGATCTGATACGCAAAATTGTATTCGACTACCGCCCTGCGCTCGGCCGCCGCCGTGGCGGCCGTGCTCGGTTGCTGGTTCAACTCCACCCTGGACTATTGTGCGAAAGGAAAAGGACCATGCAACCAACAACTCGACTTAAACACATACGCCAAACTCCAACCTTGGGGTCGTGGCGTAACGGTAGCGCTTCCGCCTTTTAAGCGGAATGGTAAGGGTTCGACTCCCTTCGGCCCCACTGAAACAGGCTGGTGGGACGAGGCTTGAGACTGGAGGACGGCGGTGAATTCATTTCCTCCAGCCTGCGGCCTCAAGCCTACAGCCTGTGCGCGGGATCAAGGTGCTAGCGGCAGCATGCCTGGCTCTTAACCAGGTCGGTGAAGGTTCAAGTCCTTCTGGTCCCACTGACAAGACGTTGGTAAGCACTGTTCGTCCAGAGGCGAGGACT
>JALHPA010000164.1 GCA_022842745.1 Pirellulales bacterium | reverse complement strand
TGGCTCGAAGTGGCGGTCGACTTGACGGAGTTCGCCGGTCAGTCGGTGGAGTTGGAGATTCAAAACGCCGCCAACGACTGGAATTTCGAGTTCGGCTATTGGGGCAAGATCGAGGTGCAAATGGAGTAGCGGACGAGTCGCCACCAGCGCGTCGGAACCGGGCGACTCAATCGCCGCGGAGTTTCATACCCTTGATGGTGAGCTTTTCCCGCACTTCGTTGAGGCTGGTGACGCCGAAATTCTTGCACTCCAGCAAGTCGTCGCCGGTCTTGCGGAGCAATTCGCCGATCGTATTGAGCCCGAGGCGGATCATGCACTTTCTGGCGCGCACGGACAGGTTCAGGTCCGAGATTGGGCGATCCAGCAGGGCCTGCTCGTCGGGAGTCATGGACTCTGGCTCGAACACCGGCTCGGGTTCGCGCAGCTCGTTGGCCATTTGACCGAGCGACAGTCCCTTGCTGGCCATCATTTCGCGAATTTCGACCAGCGACGTTTCGCCGAAATTCTTGCTCGCGAGCAACTCGGCCTCGCTGGTGCGAGCCAGGTCGCCAAGAGTATTGATCCCCATTTTTTGCAGGCAATTGCGGCTGCGAACCGACAGTTCAAAATCGGTCACGGGGACGTTGAGGATCTGGCTCATCCGATCGCGCCGGCGAGCAGCATCCTCGTCGTAGAACATATCCCGGCTGGCGGCCACGTCTTTTACGTACAGCCGAGCGCGAGGATGGTTGGGGAAGCAGTCGACGACCCGTTGGTAGCACTGGTAGGCGCGCTCGTACTGCTGCCGGTCTTCGTACATGATGCCCAGATTCAAGAGCGAGCCAACGTGGGCGGGATACCGGGCAACGGACCGCTCGTAATAATTCAGGGCCGCATCGTCATTGCCGCGGCGGTCGTTTTCGAGGGCCAGGCCAAAGAGCGCGCCGGCATGCCGGCCGTCGGCCTCGACCGCGCGCTCGTACAGAGCGATGACTTCGAGCGGATTGCCGCCGATCGCGGCGACCGTCGTCCCTCGCTGGTAGAGGTATTCGGCCCGCTGCTCGACGGCGCCTGAGAGTTTGTCGAGCCTTTCCAATGCTTGCTGCGGCTTGCCCAACGCCCGCAACGATTCGACGATTCCCAAGGCGCAGGTATCGGAGTCGTAGCCGGCCTTGGTGGCGGAAGTGAAGCTTTCAATCGCGGCCTCGTGGCGGTCCAACCCCTGGTTGGACTTGGCCATGTAAAAGTGGGCCATCGCGCCCCCGTCGCCGGTCTTGAGCGTCTCGATGGCGGTTCCGTAGCGACCGAGCAGGTAATAGCAGAGGCCGAGGCGGACGGCGGAAGCAGGGCTGCGCTCTTCGCTGGATTCCAACTCGTTGACGGCCTCGCGGAGCGTGCGATGGGCGGTGGAATCTTCACCCAGGGCCTCCGTGAGAAGCTGAACCTCCTGAGGTCCGAACGTGCCGTTGGTCAACACAATCTGCTTGACGTTGGCCGCGGTGGCGACAACCGACATAATCATCTCCAAAAGAGCAATGGACCTGCGTTGTCCGGGACGCTTCCCCCGGCAGTCGAGGCCCCGGAAAAACAGCCAGCGAAGGGAGTCGAACCCTTAACCCCCGCATTACGAATGCGGTGCTCTGCCAATTGAAGCTACGCTGGCAAGTCGTTATGCATCAATAACTTACGATCGAAGAAACCCTCGGGCTTGAGCGACAAGAAGCAGTGCGCGGGACGAATTGCGGGCATTCGCCGTATCTGGCTGCTGCGCAACATGACCGTCGCCTGCTTAAGTCAAGCTACCTAATCTATCTCTGACCGCGTGAATCGGCAAGACGCGTCCGGAGGCTGCCAAGCGGCTAGAAAAATGCAGGGTCTACCCCGAGCCGGTATACTGAGGGGTGACGGAAGCCATCCAAGCATTGCCGCTTGTATCCTTGACGCGGATCGTCGTACCGGCGATTGCGCGGCCGAGGGTTTGAGCCATCTGCTGGCGTACCGTGCGAGCTTGCCGGGAGTTTCTCGAAACAGGCAACCCACATGTCTACCGCGTCGTCAACCGCCTCTTCAACCGACAGTCGCGATACCTGGATTGCCTTCGCGGCTTCGATGGCGATCGTCTTGATTTTCGCGGCCCTGATATGGGTGCTTTATCCGGCGGGAGGAATCGAAACGCGCAGCGGCCGCGGTCAATTTCCCGTTCCGTTTGTGCGTCATGGTCACATTGGATTGCTTCTTGGGGCGGCGATGTTGGCGATGGCCGTTCCACCAGAGTGGCTTCGTCGCAAGCGTGCCGTCTCGGCGGCGGGACAACTTTTGATTCGGCTGGATCGCTCGTGGGTTAAATGGTGGGAACTCGCATTCTACGCGATTTTTGGGATCGGTGGGTTGGCCTTGCTGATAATGCGGTGGTTCATTGAACAACCTATGACGGTCGACGATCTAGGTAGCGTTATCGCGAACACCATGCTCTTCACCGTTGCAGCCGTTTCTTGGAGGCTCAGGCCACCAACTCTGGAAATACGTCAGCGGGGGCTTGTATGGAATTGCCGCTATTGTCCTTGGGACGTAATTCAAGACCATAGCTGGTCGGCGGATGGATCGAAGCTGCGACTGAAAATCCCTCACTATGGCTTTGTCAACTTTCGAGCGGATCCCTCCCGGAAAGACGAAATTGACCAACTTTTTCTTGAACATCGGCGCCGCGCAGAGCATTGCGACCGAAAATCTTGATGCGGATGGTCGTTCCGGCAATCGGGCGGTCCAGGAATTGAGCCAACTGATGGACCGAGCGAGCATGCCGGCAATTCCTCGAACCAGGCTAATCAAATGTCAACCGCCTCCTCAAACGACCGGCGCGATACCTGGACAGCGTTCGCGGCTTCGACGGCGATCGTTCTTATTTTTGCAGTCCTGATATGGTTGTTTTTTCCGGTTGGAGAGATCGAAACGCGGAGTGGCCGCAGTCAAAATCCCGTTCGGTTTGTACTTCATTATCAAGACATCTTATTGCTTTCGATCGCAGGACTGGTGGCGATGACCATTCCACAACAATGGATCCGTCGCAAGCGTACCGTCTCGACAGCGGGTCAACTCCTGATACGCCCACATCTGGCATGGACTTGGTGGTCGCGCGCATTCTATTCGTTTTGGGGAATCGTTGTGTTTGCGATGTTGGTATTGCTGTGGTTCATCGATTCGCCAGTGACGGTCGCCGAACTCGGTAAGATTACCGCCAACCTCCTTCTATTCACGATGGCAGTCCTTACTAGATGCCTTCGCCTATCGAGCTCGACTCTGGAAATACGCGAGCGGGGACTTGTATGGTATAACGGCTTTTGGCGTTGGGACCAAATTCAAGACCATAGCTGGTCCGACGGAGGATCGAAGCTGCGACTGAAAATCCGTCACTATGGCTTTGTGAACTTTCGAGAGGATTCCTCCCGGAAAGACGAAATTGATCAACTTTTTCTTGAACATCGTCGCCGCGCAGAACCGGCCGGAACGAGTTGAGTCTGCAACGCTGCGCCGCCGGGCGGTCTATCCATTTTCAGCTCAGGTGCGTGGTTACCGATATCTGCGTTAAAACGTGGCCCGGCGGCGGGGCGCCACTGTTCGCGTTAAGACGCCTTACTTGAGGTCCGAATTTTGAGCCATGCAACTTTTGATCACCAACGATGATGGGATTGACGCGCCGGGGTTGGCGGCGCTGCGGGCGGCGGCGGCGGTGTTGGGGGAGACGACCGTGGTGGCGCCGCAACGGTGTTGGTCGTCGTGCGGGCATGGAGTGACCACCCACCAGCCGCTGGAGTTTCATGCTCGTTCCGCGGGGGAAACCAGCGTGGCGGGGACGCCGGCCGATTGTGTGCGGCTGGCCCTGGCGGAGATCGCGCCACTGGCCGATTGGACGCTAGCGGGAATCAACGCGGGGGGGAACCTGGGGGTGGATATTCACATGTCCGGGACGGTCGCCGCAGCGCGGGAATCGGCCGTGCATGGAAAACCGGCGGTTGCGATTTCGCACTACATCCGCCGGGAGTGGCCAGTGGATTGGGAGCGAGCCAGCCGCTGGACGGTCGGGGTGCTGAAGCTGTTGTTTGGGCGGGGATGGTCGCCGGGGACGCTGTGGAACGTCAATTTGCCCCACCTGGAAGCAACCGCGCCGGACCCGGAGGTCGTCTTTTGCGCGCTTGAGACCGCGCCCTTGCCGCTGAACTTTCGGGCGGAGGAGAACTTGCGGCACTATACGGGAAATTACCGCGAGCGGCGGCGGAGCGAGGGGAGCGACGTGGCGGTGTGCTTTGGGGGGGCGATCAGCGTGAGCCGAGTCTCCCTCTGGTAGGTTCGCCGCATCGAGCCCAAAGCGGGTTTAGCGCGCTGTGGCCTCGACCCGCGCCCAGAAAGGACGCCGGCGTTCGCCGCGGGTGCGAACATCTTCGAGCAGCACCCGAGCGTCCGGGGCGATTGCGGCTTTTTTCACCGTCCGGCCGTTGATCGTGACGCTGATCGGCTTGGCAAAGTCGACAAACTCCGGCGACAGCCAGACGCTGACCTGTCCCGGCGCGCGAACGTTGATGCCATTGGCGGCGTTCACCGTACCTTCGACGGGGAATGCCCGCACTCCGGACGGGCTGGGGACGCTTTCGCTTTCAATCCACCAGAAGTAATTGTCGCTGGGGCGTTTGGTGGCGGCGGTGATCTTTTTCGGGAAGAAGTCGCGCTGCTTGCGGCCCATCCAATCGAAGAGGTTCAAGATGTCGTCGGAAAAATGCTCGTGGCCGCGGCCGCGATACTCCACCACGGTGACGTCAAAATTCCGCGTGAAGTAACGGTCCAGGTCGATGGCATTGGTCTGCATCTTGTCGCCGTCCAACTCGCCGCCGAGGAAATACATGGGCAGGTTGGCCGCGTTGGCGGTGTAGTGCGAAACGTAGTTGCGGGTAGACGTGGCGACGATCGGAATTATCCCTGCCCACAGGTCGGGGTGCGAAACGCCGATATCCCAGGCGGCGTCGCCCCCCATGGAATGCCCGCTCAGGTACACGCGATCGGTATCGATGGCGAAGCGGCGGCAGGCATCGCGGAGCGCCGCGAGCACCGCCTGGTGTTCTTCGGGAGAGGCGTTGTAGGACGTTTGATGGGGTTGCGTCCAGAGAGGCGCGATCACAATGTAGCCCTGGCGGGTGGCCTGTCCCAAACGCCCTTTCTCCGTGCGAGGGCCTGCCCACCAGTCAAGCTGGAGGGCCGGGGTGCTGCCTGCGCCGTGGAGCGTGACGACGGCGGGATAGCGGCGGTAGGGATCGTACTCGGGGGGCAAGAGGACGAGGTAGGAATGATTGCCCTCGCCTGGCGCGCCGGGGGTTTGCAGTTCCAAGGCATCGGTGGCGTCGGGGACGTCGGTTTGCAAGGGGGGCTTGAGGCGGGCGATCAGACTGGCCAAAAGTTGCGGCGAGGCCCCTTCCAGGGCCATCAATTGCCGGTAGATTTCGTCTCGCTGAAGTTTCACCGACTCATTCATGTACTTGCGCACCAGATCGCGCATTTCCAACAGAGAGAGGGCGACCTTCTGGTTGACGTCGGCCTCGTCACCTCCCAACAGCCAGCCGCTGATTGCCAACGCGAGCCGCTGCGGCGGGGAAAGCTGCGCATCTCCCTCCAAGCGGCGAAACGCCGACATCCGATCCAGGGTGTTGATCGAGAGTTCTGTGGCGATTTCCTCGATCGAAGGCGCGAATTGATCTCGCAGCGACGGGGGATCGACCTGGGCCAATAGCTCGCGGAGCCGCGCGATCACGGCCAGGCGGGTCGTTTCATTGGCCGCGTATTGCTCCAATTCTTGCCGCACCTCCTGCAAGATGTTGCCTGCGGCCCCTTCCGCCGGAAATTGCTTCAGCAAGGCGTAAGCCAGCCGATGTTGGCCCGCGCGCTTGCGGGCCTGGATTTCGGCCAACAACATTCGCGAGGCCAATTGCCGCACGCCTGCGTCCTGTTGTCGGGCGGCATCTTCGGAGGGGAAATCCTTGATGACTCCGGCCAGTTCGGCGGCCGCGTCGCGATATCGGTTGGCCTGCATGAGCAGTTTAACGAGGCGCACGCGGTCATCGAACTTCTTGGGATCGATATGACGGCGGATGATTTTGCGGAGCGTTTCGAGTGGGATGCTGCTGGTGGCCACGCGCATATCCCAAACGTAGGAATTTCCACCGTGAAGACCCTCGACCTGGGTGTAGATGGGCGTGATTTTGGTGATACCCTGGATCACGTCCACGCGCCCTTTGACGGTACTCATGGAGAAAGTACGGCGGCCGTAGCTGTCGAAGGGGGTGATTTGAATGATCGGGCCGACTCCTCCCACGCGCATTCCGGACTCGGCGACAGGCTGGGGAATTTTGAACGATTCGAACGGGGGATCGGCGGCTGGAATTGGCTCTCGAACCCGGGAGACGGGGACCATGATCCGGGTCAGT
>JALHPA010000163.1 GCA_022842745.1 Pirellulales bacterium | reverse complement strand
GGTCGAACGAATGGCCGCTCGTCCCGCCAGCCGCACCGCTTGCTCGCGGACCCTCGGATGGCTGGCCGCGAGCGCCAACCGCAACGTTTCTTCATCCAACGCTTCCAGTCCAACGAGCGAGTACATCGCCTGCACCCGCCCGAGCGGTCCGCTCTGTTCCGATTGGGCCATTGCGCGCAGCGCCGGGACCACGCTGGGATCTTGTCGTTCGTAGAGCAGCCGCGCTGCCGTTTCCCGATGCCAGGCGTTTGGATGTCCCAATAGCGGGACCAGTTCCGCGGCGGAGGCCCTGTCCAGTCGGGGAATTGGCCGCCGCGCGAACCCCTCTGGCACGAGCCGGAAAATCCGCCCCCGGTCCCGGCCGCTGTCCAAGTCCAAGTGCCGCTTGATTTCCGGCGGCAAACTCTGCGGGTGCTCGATCACTTCGCGGCACACGTCGAGCACGTACAACGCGCCGTCCGGTCCGTTCGCGAACTGCGCCGGCCGAAACCAGATGTCGCTGGAAGCGATCCACTCGCTGTTGGCGTCGATTCGCTCGGCTACGGACAACAGTCCCTCCTGGCGCAGCCGCTTCCGGTGGACCAGGTTGCTCCCCACGTCGCCGACGACGTACGTGCCCCGATCTTTCTCGCCCCAGGCGTCCCCCCGCAGGATCGTTCCTCCGCTGGCCCCGGTGAAGTATCCCGCCGCCCGGCCCCCGCCTTCCACGATCCCGGGGGCGATGCCTTGCACCCGCAGCCGGGTCCGCACGATCCTCCACGGCTCCACGGGGCTGGCTCGAAAAACCTCCGCTTGCGGCCCGTCCGCCGCGATGCTCACCCGCACTCCGGGCGCCGCCAGCAGGCGGTTTCGGGACAGATACCGATCCTCGGCCAGCACCTGTTGCACGTGGTCGCTATTGGCGCAGACAAATTTTCGTCCCCAGTCGTCGAATGTCATCCCATGCTGGCCCCCCCCGCTCTCGGCACGGAAGTCCAGCGTCCGCGGATCGAACGAAAAGTCCCTGCCCCGCAACTCGATCGCCGCTTTTTGCGCCCCCTCGACCGTCGCCAGCGTTCCGCCGTTGGTGCTGGCGGACCCGTGGATCCGGTTGTCCCAGTGCCAGAGAAAGGTATTCGCCAGGCCCTGCACGTTGCCTACTCCCAAGCCCGTAAACACCCGGCGATTGACGTCCGCTTTGCCATCTCCGTTGGTGTCCTTCAGGTACCAGATGTCCGGCGCATCGGCTACGAACACCCCTCCCGCCCAAGGCGACACCGCCGTCGGCCACAAGAGTCCCTCGGCAAACATCGTCGCCTTTTCGTATCGCCCGTCGCCGTCTTCATCCTCCAACAGCCGCACGCGGCTCAGCTTTTCCTCCCGGTGCTCGCTATAGCCCCGCATCTCCACTACGTACATCCGCCCGCGCTCGTCCCACGCCGCCGCCACCGGGCTGGCGACCTCCGGCTCGGCCGCCGCCAACTCCACCCGATATCCTTTGGCCACCTTCATCTTGCCGACGGCGTCTATAGCCTCCGTCGGCGGAATTCGCGGTAACTCGTGCCCCAATTCCCCTCTCTCCGGCCGCTCTTGCAAGTGCTCGCCCAGAAATCGGTACGCCGCCAATCGCTCCTCCTCGGGAAACCGGTGTTCGTTGTCTGGATAACGCGCCTTGAGATTGCTCTCGCTCTGCAACAGCCGGTAGACCCTGGACGCCGACGCGATACCCTTCCGCACCCCGTCGACCGCGAAATTGTCATCCCGCGTTGGCGAGATCGACAGGACCGCCCGCGGCGCGATCGCCGCGATTACCCCGTCGAATTCGAATGGCATCTTTTTCGGGTCCAGGTGGAACCGCTCGCGGATCCGCGGCATGTAGCGCGGCGACGTCCAACCGGTCAGGTTGCCTTGGTAGTAGTCGGAAAACAGCGTCCATCCACAGCTTGTCACCACGGCACGGACCCGCGGGTCGAACGCCGCTAGAAACAGAGCATTGTGCCCCCCCAGCGAGTGCCCGATCGCCCCGATTCGCTCGCCGTCGACATCCAGGCGGGCACGCAACAGGTCGACGCACCGCATGTGGCTGACGATGCCCCGCATCGTCCCCGATGCGTAGCGACTATCCGAGAAGTCACAAGCGTTATCTCCAAAAGACGGATAGTCCGGAGCGATGACGATATACCCTCGCCGCGCCAGTTCCCGCGCATACCCTTGGTCCGGCGTCCCTTGGCCGTCGACTTCTTTCTTGCCCAAGGGGGTGGTCTGGTGCAAGGCGACAACTCCCGCCCGCCGTTTTCCGTCCTTGTTTGGCGTCGGAACATACAAAAACGCCGGAGTCCGGTTGGCCCCATCGGCGGCGAATGTGATCGAATAGCGCGTAAAACCCTGGTCCTTGGTTTCCTCCAACACTTGCACGTCCAAGGGAGCGTCCTCCCGCCGCGGCGGCAGCGTTCCCATGACCTCTTCCATTCCGGCCAGAATCTGCTTCCTCCGCCGCTCCCAATCCGCCCCGTTCCGCACCGGCTGCTTCTGCCCGGCCTCATCGCGATAACGCAGCAACTCCCCGCGAGCTTCGGCGGTTGGCTCCCCTTGCCCGCGCACCGTATGCCACCCGGCGGCCGCCAGGACCAGGCACGCGAAGCTCAAGAACCCGAATCGAAAAATCGTCGCCACCGGCGTCAAACCCTCATCTACCCATCCAAATGATGCACTGTGCGGAACAGCCGCGTTTGTCTTGTCCGCATCCTGGCCTGGATGGAACGACCCCAAATCTACGCGACGGCTGGCCTCGGCAACAACAAAATTCCACGCGGTCCAGGCGGATATTCGCAGGCAGACGAGACCCCAGTCGGCCCTCCAAAGGAAAATCAACAAAAATGCGAGCGCGCTCATTTTATCACTGGACGCCGCCTGCCCATCCCGTACAATGTGAGCGTGCTCATAAAACAGGAGGGAACGCCGCACATGCGAATCAACGCCGACGCCAAAACCGCCACCCGCCGGCGAATCCTCGATACTGCCCGCTCACTCTTCGCCCAGCAAGGTTTCGCCGCCACCACCACCCGAGACATCGCCAGCGCCGCAGGCATCGCCGCCGGTACACTCTTCAACTATTTCCCGACCAAGGAGTCGATCGTCGAAGAGTTCCTTCGCGAGGCCTGTGACAAAGCCGCTGCGGAATTCCCGGGCGTCGCCGCTGGTCTGCCCCACTCCGACCAACCGGATGATAGCCCGCAGTCCTTGGAGGAAGCACTATTCGCTCACTTGGCCGGACTGCTGCGCAAGCTCAAGCCCCATCGCAAGTACTTGTCGGCCCTCCTGGAAACGACGCTGTCTCCGTTGGCCGATCGTCGCAATCCCCAGGATGGAACCTCCATTCGATCCAGCCATCTGGAAGTGGTCGGCCAAATCATCGCAGGCCATGGCTATGGCGATGCTCTTTCGGCCCTGGCGCTGCAGATGTATTGGACGCTAGTGACCGGCGCCCTCGCCTTCTGGTCCCAGGACAGCTCTCCACGTCAAGAAGACACCTTGGCTTTGCTAGACCAGTCCCTGGCCATGTTCACAGCCTGGCTGGCCGGCCAAAGCGATCGTGACCCCCATTCGCCCCCCAACCGCAAAGGATAGTCGCATGCCCACCATGGCCCAACTTGTCGCTGCGTTGCCCGCGATCGACGAAGAAGCTCCGCTGGCCGAACGGGGTCCACTCCCCGCGAATCTCGAGGCTTGGTCGTTGCGACCCCTTCCCGTGGGCGCTTTCCGCCGAATGGGAATGCTCGGTTCGTTGCAAGCCAAACTGGGGGCCGCCTACCTCTTCTATTGGCTCCGCAGTTGGTTCCGAGGCGCCGACCAGAACCAGCGTTCCCTGGCCGAGACGCATTGGCGAACGGCCGTCCGCGTTCTCGATTCGATGAGCTACCTCCGCGGCGCCACCATGAAAGTGGGCCAAACCCTAGCCAACTTCCCCGACATCGTTCCCGGCGAGTTCGTGCAATTGTTGGAGCGACTGCACTTCGACGCCCCTCCCATGCACTGGTCGTTGCTTAAGGAAATGGTCCGCAACGAGTTGGGCGAGAATTTTGAGAACCAGTTCGCCAGTTTCGATCGCCGCGCGTTCGCCGCCGCCTCGCTGGGACAAGTGCATCGAGCGCAGCTTGTCTCGGGCGAGCCGCTCGCGGTCAAAATCCAATACCCCGGGATCGGCCGCACGATCCGCCAGGATTTCCGCACGCTGCTTCTCTATTTGCTACCGGCGCGCCTCACTCGCGATTGGGAAAACACCAAGGACCAGTTTGACGATCTTTGTTCCCGGTTGGAGCGCGAAACCGACTATGAGCTGGAAGCCGCCAGTCTCGAACGCGCCGCTCCCCTGTTCCGCGAGGACGATCGAATCGTCGTCCCGAAAGTTTACCGCGAGCATTCGACGGCGCGGGTGCTGACCATGCAGCGCCTCGAAGGTCTGCATCTAGACGAATTCCTCGCCAACCGCCCCTCCCAGGAGCAACGCAACGATTTTGCCAGACTCCTTGTGCGAAGCTGGTACCGGCTGCTCTTCTCCGGTCGCATGTCCTACGTGGATGTGCATCCGGGCAACTTCATTTTTATGAACGATGGTCGGTTGGGTTTACTGGATTTCGGCATGATCATCGACCTCGACGACACGCTGTGGGACCTGTTCCGCAAGATGGATCGGCCCCTCACCACCGGCAATCGCGACGAACGGCTCACGGTGCTCAAGGAATGGTCCTGGATCGGCGATGACCCCGCGGACGAAGAACGACTGCGGCTGATGGACGAATTCACCGACTGGCAGTGGCGAGCGCGATACCACGGCGGAGACTTCGACTTTGGCGACGAGCAAGACTACCGCCACGGAGTCGATATGTTCATGCAAATGGCCCGCAAACGCTACACCCGTGCGAGGGCTTGCACGCCCCTGATCGCCCGCCAGATGTTTGGCATGCGGTCGCTGTTGTACCGACTGCAAGCCAAAATCGACATGGCGCCGATCGCCGAAGAGGAAGTCCGCGCCACGGGCTGGGATCGGAGCGATTATGCCCTGCCTAGATAAACCCCATGCCAGCGGCTTCGACTACGGCGACGATCGAGCGACTCCCGTCGCCCAGACAAATTGGCCCGGCATTCTGTACAATCGACACGATCTAGTCGAATGCTCCAGCGCGCCGCACCCCGTGTCCGAAGTCACCCGCATCCTGTTTCAGATCGAGTCCGGCGATCCATCCGCGGCGGAGCACCTGCTGCCGCTGGTGTATGAAGAGCTGCGGAAGCTGGCTGCGGTCCGGTTGGCGCAGGAGCAGCCGGGCCAAACGCTGCAAGCCACCGCCCTGGTCCACGAGGCCTATCTGCGGCTGGTGGACGTGGACAAGGTCCAAAGCTGGAACAGCCGAGGCCACTTTTTTGGCGCCGCCGCCGAGGCGATGCGGCGAATCCTCCTGAACCGCGCGAGGGACAAGGGCCGACTGAAACGCGAGGGCCGGCGGAACCGGGTCGACCTGGGATCGATCGAGCTGGCCGCCGACACTCCGGACGAAGCCCTGCTGGCGATCGACGAGTGCCTAGAACGGCTGGCGACCGAAAATGCCGTCTGCGCCCAGCTCGTCAAACTCCGTTACTTCGCCGGTCTGACGATCCACGAGGCCGCATCCGTTATGGGCATCTCCTCCAGCACTGCCAAACGCCACTGGACCTTCGCCCGCGCCTGGCTGTTCGACGCTTTGAATCAGGAACAGCGGCCGGACTTGAGCTGAATTCCAAAAAAATTCATCCGGCGGTGAGCCAATTCGCGCCCAAACGGGGCACTGTAGGGTGTAGCGCGGGAAAGAGCCAGTGTGTCCATCAGCAAACCAGACCTCCAAACGATTTTCAGCGCCGCCGTTGCGCTGCCGTCCGACGAAGAGCGGGCACGCTACCTGGATCGGGTCTGCCAAGACGACGCCGAACTTAAGGCCAGGGCGCAAGCCTTGTTGCGCGCCCACTCGAACGCCGGCAGCTTCCTCGGTGGAAAACCCGTGAATCTGGACCGTACCGAGTGGCAAGCCGGTTCCGAAGGCCCAGGCACCCAGCTTGGACCGTACAAGCTGCTGGAAGAGATCGGTCAGGGGGGGATGGGCGTGGTTTACATGGCCGAACAACTCGAACCGGTGCGTCGCAAAGTGGCGCTCAAAATCATCAAGCCTGGGATGGACACCCGGCAGGTGATCGCCCGTTTCGAGGCCGAGCGGCAAGCATTGTCGCTGATGGACCACCCGCACATCGCCAAGGTGCTGGATGCCGGAGCGACCGAGAGCGGCCGCCCGTACTTTGTGATGGAACTGGTGAAAGGGGAACCGATCACGGAGTATTGCGATCGGCGGCAGCTTACCCCGCGGCGGCGGCTGGAATTGCTGTTGCCGGTCTGCCAGGCGATTCAGCATGCCCACCAGAAGGGAATCATCCACCGCGACATCAAGCCC
>JALHPA010000162.1 GCA_022842745.1 Pirellulales bacterium | reverse complement strand
ACCGGCGGCCTTCACCGTCATGTCGATCAGCCGCAGGATCGCGGGATCGCAGGAGTTGTACAGCCCGGCCACTTCCTTGTTGGAACGATCGACGGCCAGCGCGTATTGGATCAGGTCGTTGGTCCCGATGCTGACGAAGTCGACCTCGTCGACGAAGTGATCGATCATCATCACCGCCGCGGGGACTTCCACCATCATTCCGACTGGAATATCGCGATTGAAAGGGATGCCGCTTTCCTCCAAATCCTCCATCACGTCGGACAACACCATTTTGGCCTGGCGCAGTTCCATGATCGTGGTAATCAGCGGAAACATGATCCGCAGATCGCCCAGCACGCTGGCGCGGAGAATGGCCCGCAACTGCGTGCGAAACAACGGCAGGTCGCGGAGGGAGAGCCGGATGCTGCGCAAGCCCAGACAGGGATTGCGCTCTTCCTCCGGGCTGACGTTGCGATTCAGCTTGTCCGCCCCGAGATCGAGCGTGCGGACCACCACCGGGCGGTTGGCCATCGCCTGCAACACCCGCTGATAGGCCTGATAATGAACCTCCTCGGTCGGCTCCCGGTCGGAGGTCAAATAGAGAAACTCGGTGCGGTAGAGGCCAATTCCGTTGGCGCCCCGCTCCAGGCATTGATCCACCTCGTGCGGAAACTCGATGTTTCCGTACAACTGGACCCGCGTGCCGCAGGCGGTTTCCGCCGGCAGATCGCGCAGCTCGACCAGCCGCGCGGCGAACGTCCGCTGCTGCTCGGCCTCGTGCCGGTAGCGGGCGATCGTTTCCTCGTCTGGCTGCAGGATGACGAGGCCGTTGTCCCCGTCGATGATCACCAGATCGCCGCCGGAGACGTCCGTCAAGAAGGGACCGATGCCGACCACCGCGGGAATTTCCATACCCTCCGCCACGATCGCAGTGTGACTACCCGCTCCCCCCACCTCGGTCACGAAACCGCGCACCAGCTTGCGGTCCAAATTCGCAGTTTCGCTGGGGGTGAGGTTGTGGGCCAATACGACGACCGGCACCGTCAAGCTCGACAATTCCTCTCGCCGCCGCCCGAGCAAATTGCGCAGGAGGCGCTTTTCGATGTCGAAGATGTCGGTGGCCCGCTCCGCCAGGTAGCTGCTCTGGATGGCCTGAAAAACCTTGGCGTGGCGGCGCAGGGTGCGGCTGACCGCGTACTCTGGCGAATAATGGCGGTCGCCGACCATGGCGTCCAGCTCGCTCCGCAACCGCGGATCGTTGAGCATTTGCAGATGGGCCGAGAAGATCGCGCCGTATTGCGGCCCCAGTTCGCGCGAGACCACGTCGCGGTTGCGCTCGATCTCCTGCCCCGCCGCCTCGATGGCCGCGTGCATGCGCTGCATTTCGTCTTCGACGGCGTCGCGCGAAACGAACCGCCGGGGGATACGAAATCCCTCGTTATCCATGACCATCGCTTCGCCGATGGCCACGCCCGGCGAAACGGCGATTCCTTGCAGTCGCTGCATTGGTTCGACTCGCTCGGCCAACGCACGGCCGGCGGCAGCGCGGAGCGCCGGATTGGCCGCACTCCGCATTCTCCGTCAGGTCGCGTCGTTGGCTCGCGCCCCTCTGGGGCCGAGGTGGCGAATCACACCGCACGCCGCGCACTTCGATTCCGGGCCTTGCCCGCCATCGCAGCGCGTTGGGCGGCGAATTCTATGTGTTGGTTGATCTGTCTTTACCGTCGATTCGAGGGACAAACCGGAAACGACTGGCCGACCATGCAAACGCCGCCCGTTGGGCAGGCGGCCCTGAAACCGACTCGTCCTAGTCCATCCCTCACAAACCGCGGCTACCGGCCGTATTAACTATTCTTGTACTCGACTTGATGCGTGATCTTGGTTCTGCCCCTTACTCACTTTGCCCTTTGTTCAATTGGCGGTCGAACGATGCTGTGGCGAGGTTCATTCACCTGGCTGGGTCTAGTTTTCCGTTTGCGTCTCGTTCTCGGCGAAGCCTTGGGCGAACAGTTCGGCGACGGCGACGAGCGCCTCGTCCGCATCGGGCCCGTCGGCTTCCACCAACAATTCCGTTCCCTCTACCGCGACCAATGTGAAAATGCCCAGGATGCTCTTGGCGTCCACACGGTCGTTCCCCTTGACCAACTCAATTTTGGAGACGAATCGCTTGGCCGTCTTCACCAGCAGGTCGGCCGGTCGCGCGTGCAATCCCTGAGGATTGACCACGCGCACCATTTGCGTTCGCTTTTCATCGCTCATGACGGGCCACCCGGTCCGGATGCTACGGCCAGGCGGATTTATCCGCCGAAATGATTGCTGTCCGCCTCCTCGAGCAATTGCCGGACTTCGGCCGGGGATTGAGCCTGTTTCAAAAACCGGCAAAATCCCTCGTCCCGCAATTGCCGGGAGATGTTTTCCAACGCCCGGAGATGGTCGCCAGGGCGGTCGGGGGGCGAAACCAGCAGGAAAAAGAGCTGTACCTTCTCACCGTCGAGACTGTCGAAATCGACCCCGGCTTTGCTCACCGCCACCGTTCCGACCAAACGGTCGACGCTGGGATGCTTGGTATGGGGGACGGCGACGCCTCTTCCGATGCCGGTGCTGCCTAATTCCTCTCGCTTCATAATCGCCTTGACGATTCCCTCGGCCTCTCCGGCGGCAATTTTGCCGGCGCGCTCTAGGGCATTCGTCATTTCCCGTACGACCCCCTCCTTGGTGTCGGCCCCGAGGTCGGCTTGAATCGCCTCGATGCTCACGAAGTCCGAAAATTTCATTCGCCCTGGTCCTTTCTCGCCTCGCTCCGCAGCATCAACCTGCCGGTACCGACCCGCCGCAAATCCCAAAACCCCCTTGTCCGGGGCCGAAAGGCATGTCAACCGTTGCTCTCATCCAGGTTCGCCAGTTCGTCGGGATTCACGTTATCGGAATCCGTGTTGTCGGAATCTGTGTTATCGGAATCCGTGTCATCCGAGCGGGGCGGCTCGTTCGCGACCCCATCGATTCCCGCCAGACTGCCGGAAGGCCGGTGATGATCTTGAATTCTTTCTTTGTACTTCCGAATCTGCTGTTCCGCCTTTTGTACCGCGCCGTCGACCGCCCGCATCAAATCGTCGGCCGATTCGCGGGCGACGATGTCTCGCCGGTGCTCGGCTGAGACATTGAGATGGATCTCAGGGTGATTTGGCTGTTCGAGGTCGACCGTCACTTCGATCGCGGTCAGCCGCTCGAAGTACCGCTCCAACCGCTGAACCTTGGCCCGAATCTTCCCCTGCGTGGCATCGCTCAGATGGCCGTGCCGCATCGATATCTTGATTTCCACTGAGCGTACTCCGTGACACATCTCCGCCCCCGGCAGGCCGCCAATTTCGCCCACGGTTGCAGGGACAGGCGGCTGCGAGGCCAAACGGATGCGGCCCCCTACCGGGCCGCAAGCCGCACATCTTAACGTTTCCAAACGCCAATTTCAAACGCAAATGGAGTGCTGCCGAAGCTTGCACAAACACCGGAGGGAACCCTGTTCCGAAGCGCGATCGCCAAGAAACTGGCGGAACACCTTTCCGGGCGGGGGCCCGGACGGTCCGCCGGACGGGATCGCTTCCGCCCGTGGAGCAGGAAGCGTCCCGCTTCGATCCCGTTTGCTAAAACCGTGCCGCCGCGCACTATGGGCGCGACAGCAGGAGGCGGGCATCCAACACTTTGGCAATTCGGTTGGACGATTCGGTCAAATGGGCCTTGGTATAGGTGTCCAGGTTGGCGTTGGCGCCGAGCAACTTGTTGATCCGATCCTGCAGCCCTTTCAGCTCGAAGTAGGCTACGCTCTGGCAGTCGGCCGGGGCACCGGTTTCGCCCATCGCCAGTTCCGACAAGCGCTGCAAGTAGATCCGCTGCAAGTTGCGGCGCAAACTGCCGATTGCCGGCTTGCGCTCGGTGTAGCTGCCCCCTTGGAGCTTCTCGGTCTCATTGAAGATCGAGCCGGTCAAACGGCGGATCAATTCCGCCGCCGTAAAGGCGTCTTGATCGGCCGGCACCTTCAACTCGGAGTCGTAAATCCGCTGCAAGGTGAGGGACGACAGCAATTGGTACAGGATCCGCTCCTGCCACATGGCAATCGTTTCGTGGACGGGGAAATCGTTTCTCAACGCGGACCGCGTGCCCCAGTGGCTCCAGCGGGACGAGGCGAGGTAGTTGTACAAGCTTGGTGGGAACTGGAAGGGAGCGTCGCTAAAGACCTGGGTCTCGAGCAGGGCCAAAGCGTCGCGCTGCCGCTGAGGCTCCACCACCGCGAACGGCGCTTGGGAGTTTGGATCTCCCTTGTGACTGCGGCTCACGTAGATGCCGCCGACGTTGCGAGAGGCGAAATACATCGCCTGCCCATATTGCGCCAGCAGCACTCCAAATGTGCGGCGCGCCTGTTGGTAGCCGTCCCCCTCCTTGACCATGCGGTCGATGATCGTGGGCCACAGATCGGCGATGACTTTCGCACGGTGCTTGGCGAATTCGACCGTGTCTTTACCGAGATCGAAGCGATTGCTCAGCGGGTCCGGATCGATGCCGCGGGTGTCCTCGTCGGTGGAGTACATGAGATTCGCTTCGCCGCTGCGGGCCGCGATCTTCTTCAACTCGGGAAGCTCGCCTTCGGGCGAGCCGGCGGCGAGCGGCTTGTAGCCGTATTCGATGGCCCACATGTCGTACGGGCCGATCGTGGTCGAGTAGAAATCACCTTGCTTGACCCCCTTGGCCACGATGTTGGCCGGGGAGTAGTCCATGACCGATCCGGTCAGACCGGTGTCCTTGGTCTTCTCGGGGTTGTTCAATTCCTCGAGCGTGTACATGGCGCTGCTCTTGAAGTTGTGCCGCAGGCCCAAGGTATGGCCCACCTCGTGCATCGTCACTTCCTTCAGTCCTTGCATGATCAGCCGCTCTTTTTCGGCCTCGGTGCCAGGACCGGTCTCCTTGGCGGCTAACACCGATTCGCCGAACGCCAGATCGCGGGCACGGCCGGCCGTCAACTGGCAATGGCGGCACAGCACGGATGAGTGCTCGCCTGGGCCATGCCGCAAGGAGGCCTCGTAGCTCTTGATGTCCAACGGACCGCCGGTGAGGGCGGCGATGGACTGCGGCGTGAAGGTTTCGTACTCGTTTTTCCAGGCTTGCAGAAAATCGGCGTCGAAGATGATATCGGCGTCGAGAATTTGACCGTTGGTGGGATTGACCCGCGACGGTCCCATGGCGAAGCCGGCGCTGGAGGTGATCCAGCGGAAGGTGTTGTAGTTGATGTCCTCTGGATCCCAGTCGGCGTTGTCGGGCTGTTGGCGGACTTCGATGGCGTTCACCAGACCGGCTTTTTCAAATGCCTTGTTCCATTCCAAAATGCCATCGCGGATCGGCTTGCGGTACTTGAAGGGGACCGTGCGTTCGACCCAGAAGATGAGTGGCTTTTTCGGAGGAGAGACCTCGGCGCTGGGATCGGCCTTTTGCAGGTCCCAGCGGTTGATATAGCGAACGAAACGGTCCTCGTCGGTCTTGTTGGAATAGTCCTTGATGGCCGTTAAGAAATAACCGATCCGGTCGTCGGCCAAGCGCGGGCGGTAGCCGTTCTGCGGCAGGGCGCTAATCGAATAATGGACGTTGATGGTCGCACCGCGGCTATCGGCGACCGATTCCAGTTCGAGATAGCCGCCCGAAGCGTAGGTGGCCGCGACCTGGATTTCCGTGTTTTCGGGATAGCCCTTGACCTCGTCGTAGTTCGACTTGTTCTGAGCAAAGGAGAAGCCCGGCAGCATCATCGAGATCTGCGGCAGGTCGCTCATGAACACAGGAGTAAGGTCCACCACGTAGCCTCCCGAAGGACCGGTGGTTACGATCGGGAGGCTGAACAGGACGCTGTCGGTGTACGCCAGACCGACTGCCTTGTCTTCTGGGCTTCCCTTATTGGCGGTGAAGCGAACGTTGCGGCGGACGATCCGAATCGTGTCGTCGACTTTCTTGAACTGCCACACCCAATCGTCGCCAAAACCCCAACTCATGCCTCCCAACAGCGGACTTTGGCCGATCCCCTTGGCGATTGAAATCACCACGATGTAATCGCGATTGAAGTGCCCCGAGTTCAACTCCGCGAACAGCGTGTTCTCGCGCAGATGCAACGGGAGGAGACCCGAAATGGCCTTGGCGTCTTTGAGGACCATCGAAAAAGGCGGGTACTTGGGCTTGGACGCTTCCGCGCTTCCGGCGGCAGACGCCGCCGCGGCCGCGCCCGGGATCGGAGCACTTGACTGTTCGTCCTTGACGGTCGCCGGACCGGGCGCGGGTTTAGTTTCTTCGGCCGAGAGTGCGGTCATTGGCAGCAGGGCGCCAAAAACCAGGCTTGCGAACCCGACAAACGACCGAGATGACGTATTCATGGTTGAACTCACCAAAAAAGAGAAGTGAGAGGGCTATTGCTATGCACGCCTAAGCCGGTGTGCAGGGCTGTTCCGAAAACGCAGGCTGGGACCCGCTGAAACGCAGGCAAATATAC
>JALHPA010000161.1 GCA_022842745.1 Pirellulales bacterium | reverse complement strand
TTGACGGGACGCCGGTTGATGGGACGCTGGCCGACGGGACGCCGGTCGACGCCGGCGGGCGAGATTTACCGTGCGCGATTTTTTGCCAGGCTAGATGAACGTCAAATCCTGGGTCGACCGTGGGATGATGGCAGGTAACGCATTGTTGAATTGCCACCAAGCCAGTCCGAACCTGGGGGTTGGCGACGTGGGCGCCGCCTGGCCCGTGGCAACTTTCGCAGCCCACGGCCGTTGCATGCGCGCTGCGGGCGACGGATTGGAATCCGTTAAGCCATCCATAGCCGGTGGTATGGCACCGCTGGCAGTGGGGATCGAAATTCATGCCGCGATCGACCAGGGACTGCCAGGCGCGGGCGTGGCGGGTTGCATCCCAGGCCGCGCATTCGCTGGCGTGGCAAATGCGGCAGGCCTGGGTTCCGACCACCTCGGCCTTGAAGCCGGTGGTTAATTCCGGCGGTCGGACGAAAGGGGTCTGGAGGGGAGACAGATCGCGCTTGGCGAGCTTGCGCTCGAACGCTTGCAAATGCGATGGGTCGGGAACACCGGAGGAGAGGACTGGGACGACCGTCTGGCTGGTCCACTGGCGCGAGTTCTCGGGCATGCTAAAGACTACCCACGAGGGAGGCGCCGCCGCAACGGTTGACTCTGCCGGACGCGGGTCCGAGCCGCCGGAAGGATTGAAACCCTTTGGAACAACTGCCGTTGGACCAACGACAATCACTGACGCCGGGAGGGCGGCGCGCAGCGCGTCTTGCTCGGTGGAATCGGCGTAGGCCAGAACGACGGCCTGATCGTAGTCCAGGGGATTTTCCGCGAGCGCCTGTTTGACCGCGGGAACGAGGTCGGCAGCGTGGTACGGGGGAGGGGTCAGTCGGGGAGAAAGCACACCAACGACCGCGATGGTACGCCCGCCTGCCTTGGAGGAACGACGCAGAGCACCCACGGGACGGCCTTCGGAGTCGGAGACATTGGCCGAGAGCCAGACGACGCCGGAGGCATCGGAGAGTCGGGCCAGCGATTGGGGGCCGAGGGCCAGCTCGCCCGGTCCCAGATTCCGGAGCTTGAGACCGAGCTGACGTTCCAACTTGAGAGCATCGGCCAACGCGAGTTCTTCATATTCGGAGGCGCCGCGATGGGCAGTTCCCCAATCCAACAAGAGGCAATCGGAGCGGCGGCGGATCGGGTCCAAGCCGTGGATATCGGCCCCGACCTGGTAGGGGAGCGCATTGGGGCCAACGCAAGCGGCGATGGGAGCGAGGCGGTCGCCCGCGGCGAGAATCGACAGCGGCCCGAGTGCCTGGGGCGAGTCGGGGCGCTTGGCGAGTCTTCCGGCGACGATCCCGGCGACGAGCAAGAGCAACATGGCGACGCCAATCATTGGCGGCCAGGGTATCGGCAGTATCCGCTTGGCCCAGTTTTTTTTGGACACGTGGCGCTCCTTTACCCTAGTCCCCAAATGTTTTCACCCGCCGTGGCCGTGGGTCGTTTCGCCGATTGGGAGGCGGAAACGGATTTTATCGAACCGATGAGGGAAGTTTCGAACCGAGCGAGGGAACACCGCCGGTCTTACGACCGAGCAGCGATCCAGCGCCACATTGATAATAAGAGGGTTAACACCGCGAGGCAAAAGAGCATGGCCGACGGTACGAGCCAGGGCAACTCAAAAAAGGGCCGCATCCATTCCCAGAGGTCCGCCCAGAAAACGAGGGTAGCCAGGGTGGCGAGGCACAAAAACGGGCCGTAGGGGATTTCGTTGCCTCGGCCGGAGATCCATTGTGCGATTCCCAACAGGATTCCGGCAAAGGGGGCGAGGAAGAAAATCGCGAGGGAGGCTTGCCAACCCATGAAGACGCCGATCATGGCCATCAGCGTCACGTCGCCGAAGCCCATGGCTTCTTTTCGCAGGGCAAAGCGGCCGAGAATGCGCACCGTCCAGATCAAGCCGCCGCCGACCGCCAACCCGACGAGCGAAGTCAACAGGCTTTGCCACCGAGAGCCGGCGACTCCCCAGACGAGCAGGATGGCAACGCTGCCGAGGAAGGCCAGAGCAGAAATCCAGATTGTAAACCGTTCGCGGGCAAGGCGGCTGATGAGCAAACCGGCCGCGCGCCGCCATCCGTGCCGCCCCATCCACCGGCGAGGGAGCAAGCCAAAGCACCAGAGGCCAAAACATCCGATTCCCAGGATCAGCGATTCCCGATGGGGAGCGCCGGCGAGCGCATCTGGCCAATCCAGGGGAGAGGCGAGGCTGTGCGTGCGGAAATGAACCAACGTGGGTCCGGGGGGGGGCGAGGGGAGGACTTGCATTTCGGGCAAGTGCATGCTGGGAAGGGCGACGGCGAGGACGAGACCGAGGAGCGTGCCTGGAATGGTTACACCGTCTGGAATCGTAGTTTCGTCGATGTCGATGAGCGATGCGACGAGCATTAACAGGGAGAGGAGGGCGTGTGCGAGGAATTCGGCGTGCAGGGCGGGTAACGCAAGCGCCAGGGCTTGGGGGACGCGGTGCAGGTGGTTTTGCAGGCCCAGGGGGAGCAAACCGAGTTGGACGACTTCCCACCAGTAGAGTCCCGCGAGAAGAGCGCCTGCGCCCAGCTCGACCAATACGGGGCGAATCCAAAAATTGGGGCCGTGGAGCGGCTGTTCTCTCCGCAAACCAAGCCAGCCGACGATCGGCAGCCGGTCCGACGCGCGGCGGGGAGGAGCGTCTTTTGGGGGGCGGGACCAGGGACTGATCGCGCGCGAACGGTAGGCCAACCTGTAGATTGCAAGATTACAGATACTGCCGAGGCAACAACCGACCGCGAAGATAACGGCGAGCCGAATCTCGATCGAGATATTGAGGAGTTCCTGCACGGAATGCGATGTTTGGGCCGGACCCGGGGGACAAATTAGAGCGCCGCGCGCTTGGGTTACTTTAGCGGTAGACGAGCGAGAATGGAGTCGGCAATTTCCGAGGGCGTTTTGTCGCGGGTGTCGACGGTAAGGCTGGCGCACTCTTGATACCAAGGTTCGCGTTCGGCCAGCAACTGCTCGACTTCAGCCAATTTGCCCTGGGAGGTTAAAGCAGGGCGACGTTCGACGGTGGCAGCGTCGGTCTGGATTCGCTTTCGGGCGGTGGCGGCGTCGGTGGTCAACCATACGACGGGACCGGCGGAGCGGATCAGGGCGCGGTTCTCTGGCCGGAGGACCGCCCCGCCGCCCAAGGCAATGACATGGCGGTCGAGATGAACGAGATCCGCGAGGACGCGGGATTCTAAATCTCGAAAGGCGGTTTCACCATCGTCGGCAAAAATCGCGGCGATCGATTTGCCTGCGCGTAATTCGAGTTCGACGTCGGCGTCGATCCACGCCCAGCCTGATTTGAGGGCGAGCAAGCGGGCGACGGTGGTTTTTCCGGCGCCGCGGAAACCGATCAGAAGGACGTTCATGCGCGTCTAGGGTCCGCATTCCGGCGCGACGGAGACGGCCTTTCCCGTGGCCGAATTGGGAATCAGGCACAAGAACTTCATGGGGAGGGGACCGGTGTTGCGGAACTGGTGGATTTCGTTGGGTTTGACGAAGATCACATCGCCGGCGGAGAGCGCGTGGCTTTGGTCCCCCTCGACGACCTCTCCGCGGCCTTCCAGGACAAAGACCTCGTGCTCGTAGTCGTGGAAGTGGCGGGGGGTGTGGCCGCCGGGGGCGACCTCGAACTGTCGCATGGCGAAATTTGGCGCGCCGTCGGCTTCGCCGACCAGTTGGCGGACGAGGCAGCCGCTGGCGCCAGGCATTTCGACCGGGCGGGCGGGGATATTGGCGGACCGTTCAACTTTCATGGGGTTGCTCCTGGCGCGGGGGGCGGAGGGAGGCGGAGGAGGATTCGCCGAGCGCGGGGGAGCGGGACGGCGATTCGGAGGGAGGACTCGCTAGGGAGGCCGACGGGGCGCTTTTGGCCGTGTCGGTCGGTCCCCAGGGAGGAGTTTGTCGAAGATCGCGCTTGTGGTCCAGGCCAATCGCCGCGACGGTCGCCAGCGCCAGCAACCCGACTTCCGCGAGCAGGAGCTGCGCCCCGTAGCGGTCCAAAAACCGCATGAGCGGGAGAGACGAGTCGTCGCGTCCCTCTTCATGGGTCGATCGCAGGAGGAGCAGGGTGTAGGCGCAGGCGGTCACGCAGAACATCCCGCCGAGCAGCACCAGGAAGGGATAGAAGGGATTACGACGCATGCAGGTGGCGACTGGACGGTACGGCCTTAGCGGTGCGCCAACGGGATCGAGGGGAGCCGTTGACGCCGAAGGGGATTGTATCCGATCCGCGGCGGCTGGTTCAGCCCCCGCGGAGGCCCTAGAATTGCCCGGCGGTCGGGCCTCGTGCGAAAACCAGGGACTCTCGTCGTGACGGCAGGCATGATTTCGTTGCGGGGCGTTCACGTACACAATCTGAAGCACGTGGATTTGGACCTGCCTCGGGGCAAGTTGATCGCGATTTGCGGTCCCAGCGGCAGCGGCAAGACGAGCCTGGCCCTGGATACGCTGTACGCCGAAGGGCAGCGTCGATACATCGAGGGATTTTCTCCCTATGCCCGACAGTTTCTAGAGTGTCTGGAAAAACCGGCGGCGGACAAAATCACTGGCTTGCCGCCGGCGATCGCGGTGCGTTCGCAGCGGGGCCGACGATCTTCGAGAGCCACGGTCGGGACCGCGACTGAGGCCTACGAGTACTTGCGGGTGTTGTTCGCCCGCATCGGTCGGGTGTTTTGCTTGGAATGCCGGCGGGAGGTACGGGCGGATACTCCGCAGTCTGCGGCGGACACGTTGGCGGAATTGAATCGCGAGGCGCGGCTGCTGATATTGGCCCCGTTGGCGCCGCCGGAAGGTTCCGAGTTTAAGTCGCTTGCAGAAGATCTGCGGGAGCGGGGTTTCCTGCGGATCGTGGGGGGGGGGCGAACGTATGAGCTGGACCGCGAGGAGGGGCGCGAGGCGTTCTTTCGGCTGGCAGGTTGTCAACTGGCCGCGGGGGAGGAGCTGGCGGTTGTCGTTGATCGGCTGTCGGCCCAATCGTCGCCGCAGCGGTTGCGCGATTCGGTGGAAACGGCCTTCCGGCAAGGGGGGGGACGGGCCAGGGGGCTGGTCGAAGTCTCTCCGAGCAGGCAAGAGGAGAGCGAGTCGGCGGAGGATGCTCGCGGCGTTCCGACGGTGCTCGACGGACGAACGTGGCGGCGGATCGAGTTTGTGAACGAGCTGCGCTGTGCGACGTGCGAGCGGCTGTACATTCCGCCGGAGCCGCGGTTGTTCAGTTTTAATAGTCCGCTGGGAGCTTGCCCTGGCTGCGCGGGGGTTGGGAACCGGATGGCTTTGGATGCGGAACGGATTGTGCCGGACCCGTCGAAGTCACTGGCCGAGGGGGCGATCGCTCCGTTTAGCGCGGCGTCGTTTCGGCGGGAGTTGAAACGACTGTTGGAGTTTGCCGAGGAGCAGCAGATTCCGTCGGACGCGCCGTATCGGGAGCTGAAACCTGAGCAGCAGAGGCTGGTATGGGAAGGAACAGCGGACGGACAATACGGCGGCGTGAGGGGGTTTTTTGCGGGACTGGAGGGGCGAAAACAATCGGCGCCTTTGCGCAGCTTTTTGTCGCGCTGGCGGGTGGAACAGGCTTGTCCTGTGTGTCTCGGATCCCGGCTGCGGCCGGAGGCGTTGGCCGTGCGGATCGGGGGGAAGAACGTGGCCGAGCTGGCGGCCCTGCCGATCACCGAAGCGCGAGAGTTTCTCAAGGCCCTGCCGCTTGACCATTGGGAGCGGGAGGTGGGGCAGGCGATGCTTGCGCAGATCGATACGCGCCTGGCCTTTCTGGCCGCGGTGGGGCTGGGATACTTGTCGCTGGACCGCCGGCAACATTCGCTCAGCGTTGGCGAGCATCAACGCGTCACGTTGACTGGTGTGCTTGGCTCCAGCCTGGTGAACATGCTGTACGTGCTGGACGAGCCTTCCGTGGGACTGCATGCCGAAGAAATGGCCCCGCTGAGGGAAGCGATCGCGGCCTTGTGTTCGCGCGGGAACACGGTGGTATTGGTGGAACACGAGGAAGAACTGCTGCGGTCGGCCGATCAGATCATCGAGATTGGGCCGGGGGCGGGAGAAAGGGGTGGGAGGGTGACATTTCAGGGGACGCCCGCCGCGATGCAAGCGTCGGCGACGGTGACGGGCGAGTATTTGTCGGGCCGCCGGGGGGTGGGCGCACCGGCGCGGCGCCGGGCGTTATCGCGGGGGCGGATTCGACTGGCGGGCGCGCGGGGAAACAACCTGAAGAACGTTACGGTCGAGTTTCCGCTAGGTGTGTTGTGCGTGGTCAGCGGCGTGAGCGGGGCCGGGAAGAGCAGCCTGGTCGAGGATACTTTGTATCCGGCATTGCGACGGCGGTTGCGGCTGGAGGGGCCTGCGGCGCTGGCGTTCGACGATTTGATTGGCGAGGGGCAAATGGACGACGTGCAGCTTGTGGACCGCAGCCCGATCGGCCGCTCGCCGCGAT
>JALHPA010000160.1 GCA_022842745.1 Pirellulales bacterium | reverse complement strand
CAACAAAGTCCTGCCCGCGTGCATGAGAGCCGGCGATGAGCAGGGCCAAAATACAACATCCGATTCGGGTAATCATGGCAAGTGTCCTGAGAGTGTCTGTTTATTGAACGGTCTCTTGTGGCAAACGTAGACTTGCTGGCAGGCGCGGCGTGGCTCCCGCTTGCGTACAGACAAATGCCGCCACGTCGCTCGCCCAATGATGGACGGCGTCCAATCGGTGGCCGCGGAGGACACCGAGGGCAAGCGCTGCCGTAAACGCATCGCCGGCGCCGACGGTATCGACAACGTGAACCGATTGGCCGGCGAGATCACTACGCTCCCCAGAATCCCGCAACAATAGCGAGCCGTTCGCACCCCGAGTCAGCGCGATAACTTTGAGCGAATATCGCTCCATGATTTGTGCCAGCACCGCTTCATTGCTCCCCCGAAGCTGAAGCAAACTGGCGATCTCGGGTAATTCGGAATCGTTCAGCTTCAGCGCGCCGGCCTGCGCCAGCGACTGCAGGATGACGTCTTGGTTCCAGAACGGCGAACGCAGGTTGATATCCAACAGTCGCAGGCAGGACGGCGGAGTACTCGCGACAAACTGCCGAATGGTCCTCTGCGACTGGTCACTGCGCTGGGCCAGCGTGCCAAAGCAAACCACGTTGGTGCGGGTGGCGAGCTGCTCTAGTTCGTTGGTCCAGGGCAGGTGATCCCAAGCCGTGTTGGCGGCAAATTCGTAACTGGCGTGGCCGTGCTCGTCGAGCGTCACATTCACCTGACCTGTCCGATAGTTGACTCGTGCGACCGTCGCGATATTCACTTGATGGTCAGTCAACTCGGCAACCGCGAGCCGACCGAGCTCATCATGACCAATGGCACTGGCCAACATGACCTCAAACTGGCCCCGACCGAGGCCCGCGGCGCTGCAGACAAAATTGGTCGGCGCTCCGCCGAATCGAGGACCGTCGGGAAACATGTCCCAGAGCACTTCACCTAAGCCGACGATGACAGGAAGTGATTTCATGATTCGATTCCCAATTGCTTCTGAATCTCCTCCAACGGGACCCCTTTCGTCTCCGGCACCATCAGCTTCACCCAGATCAGTTGCAACACCATCATTCCGCAGAAGAACAGGAACACATATCCGGGCGACAACGCTGTGACCATCTTAGGAAAGAACGTCGTCAGCGCCGCGGCGAAAATCCAGTGCGTAAAGCTGCCCAGAGTTTGACCGGCCGCCCGATGCTGATTGGGGAAAATCTCTGAGATAAAAACCCAGATGACCGCGCCCTGGCCAATCGCGTGTGCGGCGATGAAGGTGAAAATGCAGACAGGGACGATCGCGTAGTACCCAGAGAAGAACGCCCACGAGCAGAGACCAAGCGAGGCGATGTAGCCGAACGAACCGATGTAGAGCAACGTTCGCCGCCCCAGACGGTCAATGAGCCACAGTCCGATGAAAGTGAAAACGAGATTCGTGATGCCGATGCCAACTGACTGCAACAGTGCGGCTCGCGCGCCCAGTCCGGTCAACTCGAAGATGCGTGGTGCAAAGTAGAGGATGGCGTTGATGCCAGACAGTTGATTGAAGAACGCAATCAGGAACGCTAACAGAATCGGAAGCCTGAGCCCTCTTGTCCAAAAGCGTGCGGAGCTGGAATGACTTGCGTAAGAAGCCGCGATGACGTCCGCTTCGGCCTGAACCACTGCCGCTGAGTGGTCCGGGTTGATCATCGTCAGCACTCTCAAGCCTTCCGCAGAGTTGCCCGCATGGCCAATCAACCAGCGAGGACTCTCCGGAATGGCGAAGCAAAGGGCGGTGTAAATCAAAGCCGGAAATGCTTCGACCCCCAGCATCCAGCGCCAGTCGTGTTCGCTGATTCCGGCCAGGAGAGCGTTCGAGAGAAACGCCGCGAGGATGCCGAAGACGATGTTGAACTGGAACATGCCTGCTAAGCGTCCCCGCGATCCAGGCGGAGCAATCTCCGAGATGTACATTGGCGCGGCAATGGTCGAGACGCCGACTCCAATTCCTCCGATGAATCTGGCAATCATGAACGAATAGACGTCCGTGGCCAGCCCCGACCAGACGGCTGAGACAAAGTACAGCACGCCAACCGCAATCAGCGTTTTCTTGCGCCCGTATTTCTCGGCCGGCCAGCCTCCCAGAAATGCCCCCAACACAGTTCCCCAAAGTGCGGCCCCCATGGCCAGGCCGTGCAATTCGTCGCTGAGGCCCCACACGGTCTGGATCGTTTTCTCGGCGCCGGAAATCACGACGGTGTCGAACCCGAACAAAAATCCCGCCAAAGCAGAAGTAAGCGACCAGAGCAGAAGTCGGCTGGACATTGGCTTGGCATCCGATTGGGTATTGGGAGCGCAATCAATCCGAATCACGGCGCCGAGTATATCCAACCTGTTAATATTCTGACTGGCAAAACGTGTCCATCCTGACCATAATCCTGTCATTACAATTACAGCGATTGACAAGACAGGTTCGTCGCAATGCAGAAGCATCGGCAAGTTTCGCAGGAATTACGCACCGAGATCGCAACCGGTAAGTACGGAGTTGCCGGTCGCCTCCCGAGTGAGGCGCAGTTGGTCGAGCGATTCGGTGTTTCCAGGCCAACGATCGGCCGCGCTCTGCAAGATCTGCAGAACGAGGGACTGGTGGAGCGACGGGCGGGTTCCGGGTCCTTCGTGCGAGCCCAAGCGAAATCCAATGAGACGCAAATCCTCGGCCTGCTCGTACCGGGACGCGGATCGACGGAGGTTCTCGATCTGATTTGCGGCGAGATCGGTGCGATCGCGCGACTTCGGAACTACGGCCTGCTCTGGGGCCGATCGGCTCATCCTCTGCAGGATAGAACCCTGGACGCGCAGCTCGCTGAAGAAGCCTGCCAGCAATTCATCGAACGCGGAGCACGGGGCGTTTTCTTTGCGCCGTTCGAGCATCTGGAGAACTGCGAACAGGTGAATCGGCGATTGCTCGATTCACTCCAGCAGTCTGGTATTCCAGTGGTGCTGCTCGATCGCGACATCACGCGTTTTCCGCTGCGCAGCGGCCACGACCTGATTGCGCTGGATAACCTGCAGGCAGGCTTTCTGGCCGCCGACCACTTGATCCGTCTGGGCTGTCGTGAGTTGCGCCTCCTAGCCGAACCGGGGGCTGCCAGCTCGGTCGATGCGCGGGCCGCGGGAATCCGCGATGCGATTCTCTTACGAGGTATTCCCCTCCCCCGCGAATTGCGAATCGAAGGCGATCCCACCGATTCACAGTTCATTCGCAAGTCGATCTGTGGCCGTGGGATCGATGCCATGATTTGCGCGAATGACTACACCGCTGCCAGATTGCTGAAAACACTTGGTCAGGTGGGCATTTCCGTTCCGCAAGACCTCCGGCTCATCGGATTCGACGACGCGCGCTATGCAACCTTGGTTGCCGTGTCGTTAACGACGATTCATCAACCCAGCCGCGATATTGCCACCGTCGCCTTTCGGGCATTGGAGGCCAGAATTCATGACGCTTCCTTGCCGACATGTACCATGCTCCTCGATCCCAAGCTGGTGGTCCGCGACTCATGCGGGGCTTATGCCAACCGTGCGCAGGAACCCAAGTCACGAATGCCACGCCGGAAGTAGCGTCCCGCGAGGAAGGTGGTGCTTACGTTCGCGCGAACAGCGCTTCTGTCGGTATTCGAAAATGCTGAATTCAGTAGTCGCGAAGTCGTCAATGGCGGCGAATCGCTTCGGAGGCTGCAAGTAGTCTGTTTCCAGCGCTAACTAAGTCAGTTCACGCAGTTTGCGGACCAGGCGCTGTTCGCCGAACGACCCAGGTAATTTTCGCTAGCCAAAATCCAACTACTCATGTCGCGAATCGCCCTGTGTAAAAATCATATCCCGCGAAGGACACTCATGACGGCGCACTCAGGTGTGCTCGAATGCCGAGTATTCTAGGAGAGAAATGAGACCATAGGCGCTGAAGCGCAACCTGAATGCTCGGCGGCGCGCACCGGACCCATTCGCCTCCCGGGAGTGGAATCCCAGCGTCGAGCGGCAACGGCTTTCGCTACACGCCTGGCAGTGACTCGTGCGACGTCTACGCCTGGAGCGGAACGACGCTCGTCGATGCCGGCTGGAATCTCACCGTCTTCAACACCTCGCGGACTCCAATTTCCGGCAACGAACTGGTCCACGTCAGATTCGTCGCTGGTTGCACTGTAAGCGATTTCGAGGCCTGCTACCACGGCACCACGGCGCGAGCGACCGTCGAGGTAACTCGGTAGTCGCCACGTTGACCGGCATCTCTGGCGATCGCGCCGGTCTCAAGGCGTCGTCGGCAACCGACTTCGACGACTTCTTCGCTGCCGAAATCAGTGAAGATTGTGCGCAGTGCGCGAGCGGCGGTATGATCGGCACCACCGGCTGCGGGTGCTGAGCCGGCGGCGTGGTCGCCGAGTACTACCAGGTCAAAATCTCCGGCATGGCCGAGTTCGCCAACTGTTCCGACTGCGCGGCGCTCGACGGTGTTGTCATCATGGGGCCGATGCAGCAAATCCATATCGACGGCGATCCCGTGAATTGCTCCGACGGCATGCTCCTGGCCACGATCTGCGCCGACTCCGACGAGCCCGTCTGCTGTGGATTGATCTTGCTGCAGTTCTACCAGGCGGGTGGGGCGTTCCACCTCCTGGTAAACTTGCAAAGCGGCGGCACACCCTGCGGGCAAGGCGGCGGCCAGCCCTCGATCGAATGGGAAATGGATTTCGCTCCCAGCGCCCCGGGCACCTCTTCCTGGATGAGTTCGGCGTCCCGCAACCGCGGTCGCTGAGCTGGTTCACCCACGGTGTCCCGACCACAGAACGCTGCGACGGCAGCGGCGCGACTAGTATCGTAACGGCAATCTCGGGTCCGTGAGATGAAGCATGTGGTGCGTGTTCCAAGCGACCGACGAACCGCGAGTCTACCGCTGTGCTCGGTGCGGATTCGTGACCGCGCCGACACGGCTTCCGCCGGAAGCGGGTAAGTCGGCAGTGTGGCACTGCCGCCCGTCGACGTACGGAAGTCCTTGCCTTTGGTCCAGCACTCACCAACTCCCTGCAGCGTAAAGCTTTACCTCGTGCGATCAGGTGCGTGGGCCAGACATGGTGAAATCCGCGATTTCGATCCCCGACGGTACTTGGCACACCAGAAGATCGGACTCGACAAACATCCGTAGCAGACCAGCTGGTTGGGTATACTGAACAGTGAAGGAAATGACACTCGGGCGCAAAACGTACATTCGCGTTTACGTGATTGAAGCTGCCTCAAACCATCAAGACGCGGGCGTGTGACAGCGGCGTTTTAATTGCCTGCCGACTGATAGAGCTGCTGTTTTGTTGCAGTGAACCACCTCGTACATTAACTTGTTCTGAGACCCCAGCGATGCGTTTGCGGCAATGCATCAAGGCGGTGTCCTCGGCGGCAGCCCACACGGAGAATGAGCGATGGCTTTTCGTCCAATCATCCATCTGAAGCTGCCGGCCATGGTCGGATTAGATGTCGCCACAAGACATTTGAAGTCGATTGCTGCGGCCGCCATACTGCTGATTGGCCTACTACTGACTGAGGCCCTGCAGGCCGACGTCGTTCGCTGGGACAACGGTCAACTCATTCCTGATGGGATTGGCGTCACTCTCGGTCCTGGCGTGGACCTTAGCGCACGCGAGTTGCCCTATGCGCGTCTCTACTTTCAAGACTTGACCAGCGCAAACTTCCAGGACTCCAATCTTTCACGTGCCGACCTGCAACAATCGGCACTTGTCGGGGCAACTTTCCGCAACACGAATCTGACCGGCGCCTTTCTATATCAGACGACGCTAGGACAAGCGGATTTTGCGGATGCCGTCGTAGAAGGCGCTTCGTTCGACGACACGACGTCTCGAGGGTTCACTCAGGAACAGTTCATTTCCACACGCAGCTTTCAACAGCAGAATCTGCGCGGAATGAACCTGCGGTTTAATGACCTGAGCGGTTGGAATTTTGCTGGGCAAGATCTCACGGGAACTGACCTTTTTGATTCGACGCTGACGGGCGCGAATTTCAGCGCCGCCATCATCCAAGGCGCTGGGCTCGGCAGAAGCACTGCAATTGGTTTTACCAAAAGCCAACTCTATGCCACGGCCAGCTATCAACCATTGAGGAATTTGTCAGGCGTCAACTTGGCGGCGAACAATCTCAATCATTGGGATTTTAGCGGGCAGAATCTCACGGACGCCAGATTTGCCGGTTCGTCACTGTCCTTCACGAACTTCGAACAAGCGGAAATCGTCGGCGCGGATTTCGCCGAAACGACGTCACGGGCCTTTCACCCATTGCAGCTCTATTCGACGGCGAGTTATCAACGCAAGGACCTGCGCGGCGTCAGGTTATCCAATAACGATCTTACTGGCTGGGACTTCCATGGCCAGGATTTGACGAACGCCTCGCTAAACTACTCCACCGTCTCAGGCGCTGACTTCAGCGACGCCATGATCACCAACCTGCACTTTTACGAA
>JALHPA010000159.1 GCA_022842745.1 Pirellulales bacterium | reverse complement strand
TCAATGAAAAACGCGAAGCCCTCCAGCCCAAACAAGTGGCCCACGACCGCCCCCAACAGCTCCATGTACCGCGGCCAGAGCAGCCCCAACTCAAAAGATAATGCCGTCCCGGAGACCGCCCCCACCGCAAACAGCAGCCCCGTCACCTTGGCCCACTTCTTGGCCAACCGTTTGTAATGCGGCAACCCGGTCCGCAGATACAGCCCCTCCACGATCACCAACAACAGCGGCAAACCGATCCCCGCCGCGGCGTAAACCATGTGAAACGCCAGCGACAGCGCCATCTGCAACCGCGCGGCAAGCAGGCTATCCATGTCCGTTCGCCCCAGGGTGACAACCCCGTGTTCGGTTCCGACCGACTGCGACGGGCATGCTAAAACTCCCTCGCGGTCCCACTCGGCGGGGCGGATTCACCTGGCGGCGGCAGCGACTCCGGCCCGTTTCCACCGATCGGCCCGTTTCCACCGATCGGCCCGTTTCCACCGATCGGCCCGTCTTCCCCGATCGGCCCCTCTTCCCACACCGGCCGATACTCCGAACGATTCAGACCCGTCTGCACCGACCGGTAGCCAATCGGCTGGCGCGCGATCTCTGGCGCCGGATACCCCCATATGTCCCCAGCGATGATCGGCCACGGCTCAAACACCGTGCTTGCGACCCACGTCGACCGCCGAAAGCCCCGCCGTGGCCGAACCCGAACCGTCGTCGACCAGGAAGGGGCAAAACCGTATCCAGCCTCCAAGCTTGGCCCGCCAGGGACGAAACCCCAACCCCCTGCGATCGGCCGCGAAGAATAAAACGCCCTCCGCTCCGCAACCTGCGCCAATTGCCCCTCGACGGCCGCCATCCGCTCTGCTTCGTTGTTTCTCCATCCCTCTTCGATCGCATCGAACGCCGTATAGGGTCGCGCAAAATTCGGCTCGCCCCCCCCGCTAACGCCCACCGACGTCAACAACACCATTCCAATCAGTCCAATTCGTAACATCGCATCCCGCTCCTGCGTGCCTCAGAGCACAACCCCGCCTGCCGAATTATAGGGGCGACATAAGCGATCACCCACCCGATGGCGAAATATGGTTGGAATTGCGGCCCTCGGCAACGAACTCAGGCCCCGTCGCCGCCGCCAGCCTGCCAGGCAGCCACCGATACCATCGCCCACCCCAATAGGAACAGAATCCCACCCAACGGCGTCACGTACACGATCGGCTTGGACGCCCCCATCGTGGCGATCCAATACAGACTGCCAGAAAAGCAGAGGATCCCCAAGAAAAACGCCAGCGCCGCCCGGCCGCGCCAAGGCGCCGCAAGACGCTTACCGCTCGCCCCGATCAGCATCAGGCCAATCGCATGGTACATTTGGTACCGCACGGCGGTCTCAAACGTCAGCAGCTCGGCGACCGTCAGTCGTTCTCGCAGTGCGTGCGCGGCAAATGCCCCCAACGCCACGGCCAGGCCGGCCAAAATCGCTCCCACCACCAGCAGTGTGCGTCCAATCATAGCCATCCATTATAGCAGCGGCCAAAAAAACGATGCCGCCGTTGGCTGAGGGGGGAGGACAGCCAACGGCGGCGACTCAACCGTGCTTTGCAACCCGCGGAGACTCTCTCCACGGCGGACCTTCCCTTACGGGACAGGCGTGCCGATCAGTTTCTCTTCCTCTTCTTCCTGAATGATGATTCGCGGCGTGACCATCATCATCAGGCTGGTCGTCGTCCGCCCGATACCGACGTTCTTGAACAATCGGCTGATGTACGGAATCTTGCTCAGAATCGGAATCCCGCGTTCGTTCCGCCCCTCGCTCAGACGCTTAATCCCACCCAGCAACACCGTTCCGCCGTCGGGCACGCTGACCGTGGTCGTCACCGTGACGAAGGAGAACGTCGGCAACTGGACCGTGGTCCCCTCCGAGAACTCGCTTACGTCGCTGGTCTTGCTGCTGGCATCGTCCTTCGCCTTGCTGTCGCTGCTCTTGGCGCTGGTCGTCTTCGAGCCGCTGAAGGTGAACGTGTCCACGTCTCCAATCTGGCTGAAGAAAGGCACCACGGTCAGCCGCACGAATCGCCGGTCGCTGCTCACTACCGCCTGCACCGTAAGCGCCGTCCCCTCGTTAAGGACCACGATTACCGGCTGCTGGGCGACGGCGAAGTCGCCGACGACCGGAATGATGCTGGTCACGAAAGGACGCTGCGACGTGTCGGAAATGAACGCCTGCTGCCCATTGAACAGCGTCACCTTGGGGGCCTGGAGGATGTTGCTGCGAGTATCTCCCTGAGCCGCTTGGATCAGGAAGAACGCCTCGATGTCGCTGAGGATGGCAAAGCCGAACGTCCCCGCCGTGGCCGGATCGAACCCGATACCGGGGAACGTGGGCACGGTTCCACCCGTAAAGCTCCCCTGGCGGAATTGCAGGTCGAGGTTCGGCGTGGGGTTGCCAGCCGGATCCAACCCGATCGTCACGCTGGGACCCTGATCGGACGAGATAACCTGCCCCGCCGTCTGGGTCACGTTGTCGTCGATGTTGAAATCGAAGTCGACGCCGATCCGCTCAAAGAAGTTGTCGCTGAGCGTGATGAACCGAACCTCGATGGTAACCTGCAGGTCTTGCAGCCGGCGAAGCTGTTGCAGCAAATCCGCGATTTGCTCGTGAATCTCCTGCGTCTGGCTGACCACCAAGGTCAGGTTGGTCTCGAACGGGGCCACGGAACCTGGTCCCCCGTTCTGGTCCCACGTGGTAGGAGCAATCGTCTGCGTAATCAGATCGATCAGAGAATCGAAGTCCGCTTGCGATCCGCCTCCCAGCCCGCCCGGTCCCGGCCCAAATGGCACCTGCTGCGGTACGCCGGTGGCGGGTCCGTTGTTGCTGTTGTTCCAATTCGGCGGAAGATTCTGGGCGTTGACCCCGGCTGGAATGCCCGGGCGATTGTCCGCCACCATGACCGACGGCGCGCCGGTCCCACCGAAGCCGCCGCCGAAGCCCGGCGTGGCGCCCGCGCGGCGATAGCCGTGGTCGAGAGCCGCCCCAATCCCCTCGCGCCCATCCGGCACAAAGTTCGGAATCGGGATGATCAGGTCGGCGACCGGGTAGCTCTTGGTGTATACCTTGCCGTGCGTCATTTCGCCGCTCGTGACCTTCAGCACGTCATTTTCGATGACATAGCTCATGCGGAGCGGTTCGAGAATCAGCAACAGCGCGCTCTTCAGGGAGATCTCCTTGGAGAGGTTGATCGAAACCGGAGTATCGCTCGTGACCCCTTCCGCGGCGGCCCCTTGGGGATCGAGGAAGATATTGATGTCGGCCAGTTTCTCCAATTGATCCAGCACCTCCCGCAGCGGCCGCTTGTCGAGCTTCAACAGCACCGGCGAGGTGAGCTTCGATTCGATCTGCCGTTCCCGCGGCGAGCGTCTCGAACTGCCGATCGCTTCCAACTCCTTGGCCCGCTTGGTCAGCGAGTTCCATTCCCGCAGCGACGGGAACGCATAGTCCTCGGTGACGGGAATGGCCGCCTCGTCCACCGCGATCAGCGCGTCGACGAATCCATTTTCCTTCCGTTCGGCGATGCTCTTGTTGAGGTTCAACCGGTGCAGCATTTTCGCGGTGTGCGTGAGCTGCACCACGATCGGATTTTCGGGGTCCATTTCCTGCGCCCGCTTGGCGACCACCATCGCTTCGGCGTATCGCTGCTCATCGTTCAGCCGGTTGAACTCATCCACCAGCGCCGCCAGCTTGTCGTCGATGGCGGCCCGCTGCGATTGGCTCCGCTCCACCGCCGTCCGCACGGCGTTGTTCTGCTCGTCGATTTCAATCTGCGCCGCATTTTGTTTGAGATACTGCTGCGTCTCGTTGAGGCTGATGTCCAACCGCCGCAATTGATGGTCCCGCTCGGCCGGTTCAAGCTGTCCCAGTTGCTCCACGACGCCGCGCATCTCTTGCAGCATTTGCAAGGACTTCTTCGGCTCTCGCTCCAAGAGCGACTTGGCCGCCGTCTGGGTCTTGGTCACATCCGCGGCCACCCGCTTGGCCAGCATCTGCTGGGCGTTCGCGGCGCCTTCCAATAGGTTCTGTCCTTCGGCGGCCGGCCGCGGCAGCGTGGCCGGACGGCTGAGCAACTGCAAATGCGTCTGCAACCGCGATTGCGATGCGGGATCCAATTCGTTTCTCAACGCGTACGCTTCACGGAACAACTGCAACGCGCGATCCGGGTTCTTCTCGGCCAGCGCGCGCTCCCCTTGTTCGATCAATCGAACCGCCACCGGCTTGTTGTCCGGCCCAGCCGGACCGGGCGCCGCGGACCCGGAACCGGGCGCCGCCGATGGCTCCTCGGTCGCTTGCGTCCGAATCGCCTGTCCAGCCGGAGCGGCCGCCCCAGCGGTGGGTCGCAACGGCTGGGTTGCCGTAGCGGGAATGTTCCGCGTGCGGTCGGCGCCGGCGTCGTACACCGAGCGTACCGGCTTCGAGCGATCCAGAGCCTCGCCGGCGTTCGCCCCCCCTGCCTGCACGACGCCAGACGGAATTCCGCCAGCCTGCCGCTGACGCGCCAATTGAATGTCGTATAGCGCCGCCGCTGGACGATCCTCGCCGGCGGTAAATGCCGCATCAGGGGCCAGCTCCTTGGCCTGCCGCGCAAACTGTTCCGCCTGGCCCAAGTCCCCGCGAAGAATCGCCGAGCGGGCCTTCCGCGTCAATTCGACGGCCTGTTGTTTGGAGGCAGGCGAAACCTGCGGCGCCGCCGTATAACTCGCCCGAGTTGCCCCGTATGCCACGCCCGACTCGTTGCCTGCCGGCGGCAAGGGCTGCGGACCGGCGTCTTCGTATGCCGAGCGAACGACCTTTTGCCGCGGATCGGCGGCCGGACTCGCGTTTGCGCCGGCCTGCGGATCGAGCGGTCGCGGCGCGGCGCTTGCTCCGGCAGCCGGCGAAGCTCCCGACTCGCGACCGGCGGTCGACGCCTCGCGTTGGGCCTCGCGACTGGCGAACGGATCCTTGGGCGCCGGCTTCGACTGGCCAAACGGCATGAACCGGCTGGCCGGCTTGTCCCCCCCCTTGGCCGCCTGCTGCTTCTTTTGCAGGTCGTTCCGCACCTTGGCAGGGGTGTCTCCCAAGTGGAACACCTTGTATTGAGGATTCAGCCGCTCGGCGCGTGAGATGTAAGAATCGGCAAGCTGCAGATTCCCTTCGCCCATCGCCTTCCGGGCCGCGGCCAGCAGTTCATCGGCCTCTTTGGTCGACGCTGCCGTTTCGCCGACCGTGGCGGCGCCCAGTAGCAGATGCACCGCCAGGCTGGGAGAACTGGCTTGGAGCGTGGAGGACCAAAGGCTCACCACAATGGCGAAGCACGCGACGATTGTGTTGGCGGAGGTTTTCAAACCAATGCTCCTTGTGCGAACGCAGTGATCGACCGGCGTTTGGGGAGCCGCGCGCAATGACGCGGCGCGGCGCAGTTGTGCGTTGGGTGGCTGGTCTCCCGGTCGTCCGCAAACGTTCGCGAAGTTACCGCCGATCGAACCGTTCTCAGGGCCAAGGATGAGACGAGGGGCCCGGGTCGATTCGTGTCGTGCTGTCGCGTAGGCGTGGCGCCCAAAGCGTTTGCTCGTGCCGGAGACTGCCAGACGAGGTACGGGTAAATACCGGCGACGGAAAACCCGGTCAAGGCCAGTTCTCGCGGTTTCTTTTCGGTGCGAGAACCAACCCGGCCGGTCCATCCGCCGCGGTGGGGGAGATATAGCCAAAAGCCGATTCTCCGGCCAGACCGATCTTCCCCAGCGAGAAAAATTCCGCGACCGCTCGGCTCGAACGGTCCCCGGAACCACCCCCCAGGGGAGTGCGGGTCCTCGTCCAGGGCGGGGCGTTTGTGCTATGTTTATCCGCATACAGACCGCGTTTCGCGGCCCCGCTCGCCCCCGGACGGCGCTCGATGGAAGACAAACAGATTTACTTTTCCGAGGACCTGGCCCACCGCCTGGCCGCGATCGACATCGGCTCGAATAGCGTCCGACTGATGGTCGCCGAGCCTCTCCGCGGTGGCAGTTACCGCATCCTCGACGAAGAACGCGAGCCGACTCGGCTGGGCAGAAGCCTGAGCTCCTCCGGCAACCTCGATCCCGAGGCCGTCGAGCTGACGCTCGCGGCGCTGCGCCGCTTCAAGCAAATCGCCGGCGGATTCCAAGTCAATGAGCTCCGCACCATCGCCACCTGTGCCGTGCGCGAAGCGGCCAACGGTCCCGAGTTCTGCCGCCGGGCGCGCGAGGAACTGGGAATCGAGATCGAAGTCATCCCCGCCGACAAAGAAGCTCGCCTGGCGTTCTACAGCGTCCAGCGGGCCTTCGACCTCACCGGAAAAAATGTGGTCGTGGCGGATATCGGCGGCGGCAGCACCGAGTTCATCTTCGCTTCCGGCAACGCCATCGAGGCGATCTTCACCTCTCCCCTGGGCGCCGTGCGATTATCCGAAATCTACGGCTACGACCTCACCCAAGCTCCGCACGCGTACGAGCGGCTGGTCGCAGGCATCGATCGCCGGCTCCGCAAACAT
>JALHPA010000158.1 GCA_022842745.1 Pirellulales bacterium | reverse complement strand
ATTGCAACTGGACGCCAATTGGACGGCGATGGCCAGTTTTGGTCATGCCCAACGGGCCCCCACGCTCATCGAGCGGTACGCCGACGGACTGTTCCTGGGCATCGCCCAGAGCGGTTACACGCGCGTGGTGGGGGATCCCAACCTGGACAAGGAACGCGACTGGCAAATCGACTTCGGCCTACGCAGCAACTACGACAACTGGCGGATGCGGGCGAACTTCTTTTATGCCTGGATCGAGGACTACGTGACTCTGGAAGGATCGAACGTGATCGTTCCGACCGTGTTTGATTCCGCGAGGCTGTTGCAGTTCGTGAACACCAACCAGGCGACGTTGACCGGCTTTGAGCTAGCGGGGGAGGTTGACTGCACACCTTACTGGAGCCCGTTCGCCAGCCTGAAGTACGTCGAGGGGGTCGACCAGGTGATCAATGAGCCGTTGCCGCAGATACCGCCATTGGACGGAACGGTGGGCATTCGCTTGCACGAGCCGTCGCGGCAGCGGCTGTGGAGCATCGACTTGGGACTGCGGATGGTTTCGGCGCAAGATCGGATCGGGATCATACGCGGACCTGGGCCCAACGGAGTGGTACCCTTGGAAGAACGGACGCCTGGCTTCTCGGCCGCCTACTTGCGGGGCTATTACAACTACTCGCGTAATCTGAACCTCGTGGCGGGCATCGATAACCTGTTCGATCGCAACTACCAGGAGCACCTCGATCTGCGGTTGCTCGGACCGGCGAATTTCCCCGGACCGGCGACCCGAGTTCTCGCGCCGGGCTTCACTCCGTACTTCGGAATCGATTGGACGTTCTAGCAATTGATGCCAGCTTGGATTACGCCAGGCGGCGGCGAATCTCGTCCACCACGTCGTCCGCCTTCACCCGCCACTGTTCAAGCGTGTCCCGGTGGCGGACCGTAACCGTCTTGTCTTGCAGGGACTGCCCGTCCACGGTGATGCAGAACGGCGTTCCGGCCTCGTCCTGGCGGCGGTACCGTCGGCCGACGGCGCCTTTCTCGTCGTAGAAGGCGGTCATGTGCGGCTTCAGTCCGCGGTAGATCTCCAGAGCGAGTTCGGGCATGCCATCCTTCTTCACGAGCGGAAACACCGCCGCCTTGATGGGGGCCAGGCGGGGGTGGAATTTCATCACCACCCGCGTTTGCAGGTCTCCCTTGTCGTCCGGCGCCTGATCCTCGTGATAGGCTTCGCACAAGAACGCTAGAGTGCCGCGATCGGCGCCGGCCGAGGGTTCGATCACATGCGGGATGTAGCGTTCGTTGGAGATGTCGTCGCGGTAGCTTAGGTCCTTGCCACTGCCGCGCCGCCGAGGCTTGCCGTCCGGCCCTTTTTCGACCGCCAGTTGGTCGTCTTCGCGGACCAGCTTGCCTTCCATGTGGCTGCGAAGGTCGAAGTCTCCGCGATGGGCAATGCCTTCCAGCTCCCCAAATTCTCCGGGCGGCAGGAAGGGAAAGGCGTATTCGATATCGGCGGTGCCGCACGAATAGTGGCTGAGCTCGTCCGCATGGTGCTCGCGCAGCCGCAGCCGCTCGCCCGCCAGTCCGAGTTCCGTGTACCAGCGAAAACGCCGATCGCGCCAATACTGATACCACTGCGGCGATTGTGACGGATGGCAGAAGAACTCGATCTCCATTTGCTCGAACTCGCGCGAACGGAAGGTGAAATTGCGGGGGGTAATCTCGTTGCGAAAGCTCTTGCCTACCTGCGCGATTCCAAAGGGGACGCGGACTCGCGTGCTGTCGAGGACGTTCTTGAAGTTGACGAAGATTCCTTGTGCCGTTTCCGGACGCAGGAACGCCGCGTCCTCCTCGGTGCCCAAGGCGCCGACGATCGTTTTGAACATCAGGTTGAACTCGCGCGGCGGTGTGAGCGTGCCGGGTCCCTTGGCGTCTGGACCGACGACCTGGGAAAAATCCTGGACCGTCGCCAAGGAGACGACGGGACCTTCCCAGGCGAGGCTGTCGGCGTCTTTGCCGCGCAGGTTGAAGAACTTTAACGCTTTCTGCTGCAGATCGGCCTGCTCGCTCTCGGCTTCGGCCGAGGTGGCGACGAAGACCCGCTTGCCCTTGGCCTCGACCCATCGGCCGCGGACCTGGTCGTGCCGGTAGCGCTTCTTGGACTCGGTGCAGTCGACCATGAAGTCGTGGAACAGGTCGTAGTGGCCCGAGACCTTCCACACCTGGGGGTGCATGATGATGGAGCAATCCAGGCCGGTCATTTCGTAGGCTTCGGGCGCTCCCAGGGGAATCGCAAAGTCGTCGTGGGCGGTGACCATGTCGCGCCACCAGGCGTCCTTGACGTTGCGCTTCAACTCGACCCCCAAGGGACCGTAATCCCAAAAGCCGTTCAGTCCGCCGTAGATTTCGCTGGACTGAAAGAGGAAGCCCCGCCGCTTGCAAAGCGAGACCAGTTTTTCCATTTCCATGATTTGCGTTTCCCCAGGGAACTGTCAGTGGTTTATCTGTTTTTTCCGAACGTGAGACCGATGCCAAAGCAATGCGGCAGTCGCCGGTCGCATGGATCGCCTCGGGTGGGGGCCAATCCGTTCAACGCCAGGATTTACCACCGCGCGCCTCGGGAATTCAGGCAAAATCGTTGCGCGAATTCCAACGAATCGCGATCAATAAGCCGAGGCGCATGGACAATCGGCGGCGCATCAGTCTAGTGCTCATGCCGTTAGGGGTCTACCGGACCACGATCCGCCAACGCTCCATGTTCAGCTCCCCCACCACCGTCAGCCGATCGACTTGCGACACGGCGTCGATGTCTCTTTCCAATCCCACGCCCATCAGGTTTTTGCCCCCCTGCGTTTGCCGCAATACTTTAGCCAAGGAAGCTGATTGGCGTTTCGCCAGTCGGTCCCAATCGGGCAGCGCCGCGCGCCAGGCATCGCGAGCGATCCATGCCTGGTCGTTGAGCGCGGAGGGATCGACGGTATCTTGCAGCAAGCGATCGGTCAGCGCCCCGGCAAAGAGTACATCTTCGCGGGTGATCCGGCCGCGCGTGCCGGCGCAGAGCAGGTGGATGGGATGGTTGCCGGCGAGCGCCGCTTGAATTGCGGTCAGGTTGACGAACGCTCCCACGAAGACACGGTGGGCGGCGCGGCAAACGTTGAGGGCTGCGGTGCCATTCGTGGTCGTGAACACCACGGTCCGTCCGGCGACCGCTTCCGGGGTGTATTCCTGGGGTGAATTTCCCAAGTGGAAGCCTTCGATGGGCAATCCCCCGCGCTCTCCTCCGAGCACGGCGGATCCAGCGGGGAGCGTGGCCGCGGCGCGGCGGGCCTCCGCGACTTCCAGCAGCGGCCAGACGGATTCCGCGTTGGCGGCGAGCGCTTGAGTAATGGTGGTCGAAGCGCGGAGGACATCGATGACGACGACGTCCCCCGCCGCCAGTTCTTCAGGCGTTACCAGCGAAGGCAAGAAATGGACGGATAGAGACCGATACACGTGCGGATTGACGGGGCAAATTGAGCAATGTTGGAATTGACGCGCGGCAACGCATGGATCTGGACATGCGCGGCGGTGGACAGATTCTTGCCGAAAGGAGCACGATTGCCCAGCGGGACGAGCCACGATCTCGCCTGGCCTGAGACGTTCGGCGGGCGATCGCTCGCCGCGCAAAGCGAAGCCGGGACGGACCCCAGAGGATCCTGCCCGGCGAGCGGTGCACAAAGTCGTTCGACCGAAGTTATTGGACGACGCGGAGCATAACGGTGGCCCAGACTTTGACGTTTTCGTCGTGCGGACCGCGGATGATCTTGACCAGGGTTTCGGCAAGCCGGTCGGGGGCAAGTTTTTGCAGGCAATCGGCCAAGGCGTCGGCTTCGGCCGAGCCGCGGATCGTGCGATTCTCGACATCGCGATCGGTAAGGGCCAGCAAGCGGGCCTCGACGGCCGGGAGGGCGGCCATGACCTTGTGATCGACGATCTCCCCGGCAGCCCATTCGCGGAGGTTGGCCGACTCCGCCTGTAGCGCGGCGGTGAGTACCTTCGGCAACCGCTCGGGCGCCAACTGGGCAAGGGCGTCGATGGCGTCATCGCGATCGTACGACCAGTTGAGACCCCGGCCGATTTCCGCTTCCAGGATCAATCGCGCCAAGGCAGGCGCCGCCTGGGTAATCTTCCGTTGGGCGACTGCGGAGGCTGCAGCGCGGCGAACCTCAAAACTGGGATCGGCAAGCTGTTCGATCAGCAATCGGGCTACGGGGGACAGCTCCGACAGATCGACCTCTTCGGTCGCTTGGGCCTGGACCAGTTCACGCTCCAACTTGCGAACGCTGGCCGTCAGCTCCTGGGCATCTTTGGCGTCGTAGTAGGCGCCCTTTCCAGCGCGGGAAATCTGCCGAACGCTGGTGGAGTCGGCATCGCCCAGACAGTAGCCGATGACGTTGATTCCGCCGCGGAGGTTTGGAATCTGGGCGACGAGCCGGGCCGCTTCGGCCGAGGGATCGCCGTGGCAACTTTCCACGCCGTCGGTGAGCAGAATAATGCTCGACATGGCGTTGGAGGCCGCCAGTTGACGGCCGGCGGCGGCTAGGGATTTGGCGATGGGCGTATGGCCGACGGCATTTAAGCGCTCGATCTGGCGGGTCAACGCGGCTTTGGCTTCGTCGTCGAGCGGCGACAGGGGGCGCAGGACGTCGATGGCTTCACACTTCCGTGTGGCATCCAGACCATAGGCGATAACGCAGAGATTTCTACCCTCGGGGATCGAGCGGATCATTTCCATCGCAGCGCGCTGCGCGGAGCGCCATTTGGAAGTTCCATCGGCCAATTTGTCGTTCATGCTGCCGGAACAGTCGAGGATCAGAACGAAGTCCTGGACATCGGAGCGGGCAGGGGCCAAGGCCCCCTTCTTTTGCATGGCGGCGATGAGTTTGTCGGTCGCGCCGGCTGCTCGCAGGGCGGCGAGCTGGTCGGCGCCAAGAATGAAATGGCTGGGGGAGTTGTCGATTAGTTGCAGCAGCTTGGCTTCGCTGACATCGAGTTGCAAGTATTCGACCACGCGGTCGAACGTGACTGCGGGCGCTTGCGCATGGGCGGCGGGTACACGGCCGGAAAAACCGGCCAAAAGCCCAAGCGCCAGAACCAGTTGCTTCCATAATTTCGGGGGCATGGCAAAAAATCCTTTTCAGGGAATCGCGGAATGCGGGACCGCGCCACAGCGACGGGCCTCCGACGTGTCTCCCGCCTGAAGCGCAAAGTCGACCGGCGGTGTTACAGAAGGGGCGGAGGGTTACCGCCGACGACCGGAAACGCCAGGAAGGCCGCGAGCCGTAACATAGGAGCTCCGGCCCACCGAGTTCGAGACGCCCGTCGGTGCGCCCGCCACGAGACGAAGATCAGCGGGACAAGATGAATGCCAGGAGCAATAGGACAACGATGACGCCGCCGCCGACCACATACCAAAGGACGGTGGGCGACGAGGGCTGCGACGATTGCCGCGGAGCGAGGGGACGGCCGAGCGGATCCTGCTCGAATGCCGCCGAGCCGCCGATCATGTCCTGGAGGGGGGCGAGCGGATCCAGATCCGGGAGCGGGGGAGTATCGGAATCGATCGGCCTGGCGACCGGCAAGCTCTTCGGCTTGACGATCTTGCTGCTCCCCTGCCTTGTTGCATCGGCCTTGTTGCCGGCGTTGGACTTTTTGGCAGGGTCTGGATTCGCCGCGGCGTTTTCGCGTGATCCGTTCCCGGAACGGTGAACCCCGCCTGGGGGAGGGGCAGCGTCGGACCCGGTTGGAGGCGAGCCAGAAGTTTTCACATCGGTGACGAGCTTGCCCCCACCCTGAAGTTTGGCGGAGGAACCGCGGGCGGGGCCCTTGATCGTGGCCCGGTCGCGGTCGGATATGGTGTCGTCGACGGGGGCGGACTTGTCGCGGCGAGGAGGCTTGGGAGGGGGGCCGACGCGGCGGGGACTGCCGAAGCCGTTCGTTTCCCCTCCGGCGCCGGATTTTTCTCGAGCCGCGAGCCATACCGAAAGAATTCGTGCCACTTCGCCCGCGGTTTGAATGCGGGCGTTGGGCGACTTGGCCATCATCCGCAGGCAGACTTCGACGAGCGCTTGCGGAGCGTCGGGCCGGGCCTCGTAGAGGTTTGGGGGGGGCTGGGTTTGATGCTTCAGGATGCGCTGGGCAAGCGTTCCGTCCCGAAACGGCGGGTGGCCCGTCAAGAGAAAATAGAACGTGCAACCGAGGCTGTAGATGTCTGCCCGCGAATCGGCGGTATGGCTATCCTTGGCTTGTTCGGGGGCCAGGTAGTCGGCGGTGCCGAGGACATTCTCGTCGTGTTCGCGGGTGAGCGAGGCGTTTTCGTCGTCGGTGAACCGGGCCAGGCCCATGTCGAGGATCTTTACCGTCCCCTTGAGGTCCACGAGGAGGTTCGCGGGTTTGATGTCGCGGTGGATCAGATTGGCGTCGTGGGCGTGTTGCAGACCTTCGGCAGCCTGGCGAATGTATTCGACGGCCAGGTCATAGCTGAGCGGTCCGTCAGTTTTGACGATCCCATGCAGATCGCGACCTTCGACGTATTCCATTACGATGTAATGGA